>DAIQPV010000067.1:0-11509 GCA_036787145.1 Rhodospirillales bacterium | reverse complement strand
AGTCAGTCTGCTCAACGGTCTGATCACTGCGACCACCATCAAGGCTGTTGCGAACGTTAACGCTACCGCCTCGACGATCAGCACCAATACGAATGGTTCGACCTTTATCAACCTCACGATCGCCGGCAACGCAATCGCCGCCAACGTGGCGGCTAATACGGTGATTAATTTGAGCGGACTTGGCAAGGTAACCTTAAAGAAGATCCGCCGCAGCGGCGATCTGGCCAGTCTCGGTGGGATCACGGTCCAAATGATAACCATCGACGTTACTCAGGCAAACGGCTTCGGCCTGCCAGTCGGCGCGCAGATCGTCGTAGGTTCAGCCAGGTCTGTATTTACCCGCAGTCAGCCAACGGCGGTTGTGGGCGGTCAGGCGTATGCCACCTATGCAAACACAAAGGTCGGCACCAGCCTACAAAACAAGATTGGCAAAGCAGCCCTGGTGGTCATGGGTTGCGAGGGCACTGCTGGGAAGACGTTAACCAACACCATAAGTTCGCTTAACGTTGGCAGCCTGCTCACCCTCGGCAACAGCGTCAGCACCGCCTTTGGCGGACCGCAGAGCGGCGGTACTGTCGCCATCACCACGTCGACGGTCGAAGGTGTTAGCTTATTGGGTGGGCTGATTTCGGCCACCACGATCAAGGCGGTGGCGAAGGAGACTTACGCGAGCGGCAGTCGAACACGTTCAACCGCTGGGTCAGGCTTTGTCGGTCTGAAAATCGGGCTGGCGGTCGTGCCGGTCCACACGCCGCCGAACACCGAACTGCCGTTAGCCGGCTTGGGCAAGGTGATCATCAACGAGCAGATAATTCCGTCCTCCGGCGGCAAAACGCAGGTTAACGGCCTGCATATCTTTATCACCACCGCCAATCCCCTGGGGTTACCAGTGGGAAGCGAGATCATCATTGCTCACGCTGACGCGTCCGCGGCAAGATTTTGAAGGGCCACCACCATCGTGAAGGGCCGCTGGCATCGGAGAGGTTCGCAAACGATCCGCTACGCACCCTGAAGAAGCGAAGGGGCGTGACCAGGATGTTTGTGGTGGTCGCGTTAAGGTAACACCGGGTGGTCACGGAAACGCCCGAGGACACCCGAGGGCGCTCCCCTCTCGTAAAGTGGCACACGGAGGGAGAAGTTGCCCCATCAATCGGCGCGGGAGCTGTTTCCGCGCCGATTTCTGCGCTGACCACGAGAGCAGATATAGCCCCGCCCCAAGTCGCCATGAGCGAGCCGCTAATGTTTGTCTCACCGCTTGCGCCGGGACACGGACCCGCAGCCGGATCTGGCCAGAACATCGACAGGAATAAAACACGACAGCGTAACCCCTCACCGGGATTGCCGTCCTGAGTAATCTTGTGCCCTGCTTCTAAACGCGACGGTAGACGGTAAAAACCAATGCGCTACATAAGGAGAGATACTCTCACAACTTTGAGGCAGCGACAGCTGGTCAGCAACCTCCGAAGAACTTAAAATACTCGGACATCCTATACCGTTCTCGATACAGAGGTGATGTCCAAGTATGCCGCATTCTATGGCATAACGTCACGTCACCGATCTGGATGCGCTATTATTTGGCTTGGTTCTTCCTGCTCTCAGGAAATGTCCTTCCCAAAGGACTTATTTTAAATACTCTCACAAAATACGAATTTCGTCAAGACAATCACCGATGTGCTACCCCTGCAATAACGCCAATAGAACTCCTTTTTTTGTGGAGTGGTCCTCAAGAGAAGTAAATAGGAGAAAATACAAATCCCTCTATTGGGCTATTCATCAAGGGGCGGCTCGGCGCCGTCGTCGGCAACCAGTCGATACCCCTTCATTTTCAAACAGTCTTCGAAGGTGTCCCGACGCAACGCCAAGCGATCGAGGGCGAAGGGCGGTGTGTAGGATGGTCCAATGGCGGGACCGAACGGCGCCGACGGCACCACCGGGACCTCGCGCAGGCGTCCTTTATTGTCGCGCACGGTGACGAGGTAGGGCGGCAGGAGCGGCTGATAGGCCATCATGTTATAGGCGCGATGGGCTTGGCCACGGCAGGCCTGGATATCCGCTTGCTGTGTGGCGGCGTCGGTTTCAGGCCGGTCCCAGCGAACCGGAGTGCAGCCGGTACCCAGGAGGACGGCGAGCAGGAGGACGGTGATCAGCAGCAGGGCGCGGGCCGCTATGACCGGCGGGCGGGGATGGCGCTTCGCCATCCCCCGGCGTTGCCGCGCGGCCGGCGTCCCGAAACGACGGGGCGCCTGATCGGCTGCCGGGCCGGCAACGCCGTTCGTGAGCTCAACTGGTGATGCGGGGACCGCTCAACCCATCGAGAACGCCGAAGGCCTGCAGCAGCCACAGGACAACGGCAATGACGACCACGACGTTGAGGATGGTCTTAATCTTCCCGTCCATGGGAATGTACGTGTTCACGAGCCACAACAGCACCCCCACGAAAATCAATACGATGACAACGGAAATAAGGGACATCAGCCTTCTCCCGAGCGGATACGCTTAGCGTCACGAACCGCGAACCGCGTCTTGAACTGTATCTTTCGGGCCGCCGAGGGGCGGGCGGTACGCGCCCGATCCCAACGCCCGCGGTTGAATGATGTTCCCGCGACCCGTCGTCAGGCGGTGGGGTTGTTCTTCAGCTTCGCGGCAATGAACAAGGCGATGACCGCGCCGATCACCGCGGTGACGATCTGGCCAATGAGGTTGTGCGCCGTCAGGCCGAGGACCCAGAACAGGACGCCCCCGATGAAGGCGCCGACAACGCCCCACAGCAGGTTGCCCAGCAGGCCGAAGCCACTGCCCTTGGTCAGCAGGCCCGCGATCCAGCCCGCGAGGAGGCCGATAACCAGAAACGAGATCAGTCCGCCAATCATTGACATCTCCAGGTCGCCGCAAACGTCGCGCGACCAATATCAGGTGTCGCTGTGTCCACCGCCAGGGGTTCCGGCTGCGAAACGGCCCGAAACCGGAGGAACTCAGCCGAGAAACCGCCGGCGGGCCTCGGCTGCCGCCTCGCGGACGCGGGCGGGCGCGGTGCCGCCCTCAGAGGTCCGGCTGGCTACCGAGGCATCGACGCCCAGGACGGTGAACACGTCGACGTCGATGCCGGGTTCGATCTGCTGCATGTCCGGCAGCGGCAGCGCCGACAGCGGGCACCCCCGGGCTTCGGCGGCCTTGACGATGGCGCCGGTGACATGGTGGGCCCGGCGAAAGGGCAGGCCCTTGACCCGCACCAGCCAGTCGGCGAGGTCGGTGGCATCGGCGAACCCGTCTTCGGCGGCCGCGCGCATCCGCGCCGGCTCGACCGTCGCGGTGGCGATCATTCCCCGCATCGCGGCCAGGCACAGCGACAGCGTGTCGAAGGCTTCGAACACCGGCTCCTTGTCTTCCTGCATGTCCTTCGCATAGGCGAGCGGCAGCCCCTTGACGACGACCAGCAGGCCGGCCAGCGCGCCGATCACCCGGCCCGCCTTGGCGCGGGCCAGTTCGGCTGCGTCGGGGTTGCGCTTCTGCGGCATGATCGAGCTGCCGGTCGAAAACGCGTCCGAGAGTTTGAGGAAGCCGAACCGCTCGCAGGTCCAGACAACGATCTCCTCGCCCAGGCGGGAGAGGTGCACCGCCAGGATCGCGCCGGCGGCGAGGAACTCCAGCGCGAAGTCGCGGTCGGAGACGGCATCGAGCGAATTCGCCGCTGGTCGGGCGAAGCCCAGGGCCGCGGCCGTCGCCCGGCGATCGATCTGAAACGAGGTGCCGGCCAGCGCCGCGGCGCCCAGCGGGCACTCGTTCAGCCGGGCGCGGCAGTCGGCAAGCCGGCCCCGATCCCGCCCCAGCATCTCCACATAGGCCAGCAGGTGGTGGCCGAACGTCACCGGCTGCGCCGCTTGCAGATGGGTGAAGCCGGGCATCACGGTGGCCGCGTGTTCCTCCGCCCGGTCGATCAGCACCGCCTGCAGACCGCGCGCCGCCCGGTCCAGCGAATCGATGGCGTCGCGCACCCACAGCCGGAAATCGGTCGCCACCTGGTCGTTGCGCGAACGCGCCGTGTGCAGCCGGCCCGCCGGCTCGCCGATCACCTCGGCCAGCCGCCCTTCGACGTTCATATGGACGTCCTCCAGGGTGCGGCTGAGCTTCAGCGTGCCGCCGCGTGCTTCCGCCAACACCACGTCGAGCCCGCCGAGGATGGCTTCGGCGTCCGCTTGCGATATGATGCCCTGCCGGGCGAGCATGGTCGCGTGCGCCCGCGAGGCGGCGATATCCTGTTCGATCAGCCGGACGTCAAAATCGATGGAGACATTGATCGCCTCCATGATCGCCGTCGGACCGGCGTCGAAGCGGCCGCCCCAAATCCGGCTGACGCCGGCCTGGGGGGCGGGGCGGTCTGTGCTCACCGGGCCCCCCGGACGGAGGAAGAGAGAATGGCGTGCATGCGCGTGAGTATCCTGGCGTTCGGGCTGATGCTGGTCATTCTGCCGATGCCGGCTCCCGGCGCAAGCGCCGCCGCCGGATGCGGGACACCGCCGCCGCAACTCGGCAAGTTCACGCCGGCCCAGCCGGGAGCCAGGCTGCCCGCCGCTCCCTTCGTCGGCGAAGACGGCGCCGATCGGCCGCTTGACGGACTGCGCGGCGAAGGCCTCGTGCTGAATATCTGGGCGACCTGGTGTGCGCCGTGCGTCGAGGAGATGCCGGCGCTGGATAAGCTCGCGGCGCAATCGGAGCGGATTGGCGTTCGCGTCCTGCCGCTGTCCGCCGACCGGGAGGGTGCTGCCGTGGTCCGCCGCTTCTATGTGGTCAACAAAATCGCCCACCTGCCGGTTGTCCTGGACAGGACGGGGCGCGTCGCCCGGGCGGTCGGCGTCGGCGGGCTGCCGACCACGCTGCTCTACGACTCGGAGGGGAACGAGGTCGGCCGGGTGGTCGGCGTCGCCCGGTGGGATGCGCCGGAGGTGGTGGATTTCCTCGCGACCTGCCTCGCCGGGCGCACCTGAAGGGGCCGCGACCGGAGCCGCTGCTGATGACCCGCCTGCGTGTCGCCACCTTCAACGTCGAAAACCTCGGCAAGGCGGGTGCCCCGGACGCCAGCCTGGACGAACGCATCCGGCTGCTGCGGCCGCAGCTTCTGCGGCTGCGCGCCGATGTTCTGTGCCTGCAGGAGGTCGACAGCCGGCGCCTGGAGCCTGGGGGGCCGCGTCAGCTGGAGGCGCTGGACGCGCTGCTCGAAACCACGCCCTACGCCTCGTTCCAGCGGGCGAGCACGCACAGCCGCAGCCGCGGCGACTTTCGGGACAAGCACAACCTCGTGGTCTGCAGCCGCTTTCCGATCCTCAGCCGCCGGCAGGTTCTGCATGAACTGGTGGCGCCGCCGTCCTACCAGCCGCTGCACGGGAGGGCGGAGACCGACGGCCGCGTCCGCGATCAAGCCATCGAGTGGGACCGCCCCATTCTGCACGTCGCCCTCGATATCGGCCAGACAAGCCCGCTGCACGTCGTCGTCGTGCACCTCCGTGCTCCCCGGGCGGCGTTTGTGGAGGGGCAGAAGGCCAACGCCCAGACCTGGCGCAGCATGCAAGGCTGGGCAGAGGGGTTTTTTCTGGCGGCGGTGAAGCGGGCCGGCCAGGCGCTGGAGGCCCGGCTGCTGGTCGATTCTCTCTTCGACGCCGATGCCGACGCGCTGATCTGCGCCTGTGGCGACTTCAATTCGGACATCCATGAGACTCCCGTCCGCACCATTCGCGGCGACGAGGAGGATGCCGGCAACCCGCATCTGGCGGCGCGCACCCTCGTTCCGGTGGAGCGCTCCGTCGCTCAGTCGCGGCGCTTCTCGGTGGTCCACCACGGCCGGGCGCAGATGCTCGACCACCTGCTGATTTCGCGCGCGCTCCTCGGCTGGTACCGCGGGATCGAGATCCACAACGAAGCCCTCGGTGACGAGCTGATGAGCGCGCGAGCCGTTCACGACAGCCCGGAGTCGTTTCACGCACCCGTGGTCGCCGAATTCGAAATGCCGTAGCCGGCTCCGCTCCCCGACTGCCGCCTCGCTTTGCGTTGCCGCCGCCAACACAAAGCGGTAGGGTCCGGCGGGGACGCACCGGTTTGCTAGGGAAGGACGGATGGTTCGAAAGCGCGCCGGGTCTAAGAGGCTGTCAGGGCTGGCTGTGGTCTGCCTGCCGTTGCTGGTTGCCGCTTGCTCGACAGATAAGGTCTGGGAAAATCCGGACGTTCCGCGCGACCAGTGGGCGCTTGACCGGGCCACCTGCCAGGATCAGGCGCAGGTGCAGGCGGAACGGGACTTCACCCTCGATCAGCAGGCCAATCGCAGTCTTCCCAGAAACCAGGCGGCGCCCTGGACCGGGCAGATGGACCGCTTCTCGGCGCAGCAGCGTCAGACCCAGCTGTTCAATGCCTGCATGGCCAGGCTCGGCTACAAGCAGGTGCCGGCCTCGGAAGCGCCCGAGGCGTCCGATCAGCCGGCCGGCACATCAGGAGCGTCGCCAAAATAAGATCCATCCGGACGTCTCGGCCGCTGGCCGCTCTCGCAACATCCGCGGCCCTGAGCCTGTGCTTGCCGGCTGTGCCGCTGAGCATTGGGCGAATCGGAAGCCGACTGGGCGAGGGACGGCGGGGGCGGTTCGGTGATCAGGCAGCTCGTCTGGAGAGGGCGTCGGGCGCTGGGCCAGCGTCGATTTGCTGTTCCGCCGCGCCGGTCGCCAGGGCAGCGAGATGGCCAAGAGCCGCGTCCGTGCGGTAGTCGGCCGAGGAGCAAATTGGCTGGGCCGGCGTTACAGTCCCGAGACGGCGGCCGTTGTCTGTGGCGCGACGGTCCGGCCGGCAGACGAAAGCACGGAGCCCCTGCAAGATGCGGTCAGACAGGCCCGCAAACTCCCGCGATCGTTCCCGTCGGGCGGCGTTCATCAGATCCTCCAGGGCGACGCGGTGACCGTCTTCCAGCGCGATCGCGCACCGGGTCGCTTTCTGACCACGTTTGAAAGAGTAACATCCGCATTTTCGGCGGAACTTCCGCCGGATAGAATGCAGCCGGAGGATAGAATGATCGCTGTTCGAACGGTCAGTGCCGTTCCTGCATCGCAGTTGTCACATTGCCGCATGTCTTGTCTCGTGCGGTCCTTGGAAAGCAAGGTGGTGCTGCCGCAATGACCGCCGGGAAAGGTCTTGCCACGGCCCCGGTGGTGGAAGCCGACAGCCTTGCCTCCGAGCTGCGGGCGCAAGGCGCGCGGTATGACCCGCAAGGGCTTGCGGCGCTCATCCGCGGTGTTGCCTCGGCGCCGCCCACCTTCGAACCCGATGCATGGATGCAGCTCGTCGCCGACGAGCCGACGCCGGAGCTGCGCAGGAGGCTCGCCACGCTGCTGGCCGACGAACGGCGGCGCAGGCACGGGTCCGGGTCCGGCGGCTTTGGCGGACCTGCTGGCGAAACCGCGGGCCGACTGGCCGCGCTCCGCGCCGAGTTGCGTCGGCGGCGGTTGACGGGCTTCGTCATCCCGCGCGGCGACGAGCACCAGGGCGAATACGTCGCCGCCCATTCGGAGCGGCTGGCGTGGCTGACCGGCTTCACCGGCTCGGCGGGCGTTGCCGTCGTCCTGCGTGACCAGGCGGGCCTGTTCGTGGACGGCCGCTACACCGCCCAGGCCGCCGCGGAGGTGGACGCCGCGCTGTTCGAAATCCGTCACATCACCCAGCAGCCGATGAACGAGTGGCTGGCCGCGGCCCTTCCGGCGAAAGGCAAGCTCGGTTACGATCCGTGGTTGCACACGCCGACCCAGGCGGTAGCCTTGCATCGGGTCTGCGACAAGGTCCAGGCGCGAGCGGTTGCCGTCGAGGGCAATCTGATCGACGCGATCTGGCAGGACCAGCCGCCACCGCCGATCGGGCCGATCGTTCCCCACGATCTCGCGTTTGCCGGCACGCCGTCGGTGGACAAACGCGTCTTTGTCGCCGGAACGCTGCAGGCGGAAAAACACGACGCCGCGTTTCTCGCACAGCCCGACAGCATTGCCTGGCTGCTCAACATCCGGGGCGGCGATGTTCCATTCGCACCGTTGCCGCTGGCGTTTGCGCTGGTGACGGCGCAGGCGCAGGTCCAGCTGTTCACCGATCCGCGCAAGCTCACGGGCCCGCTGCTCGCCCATCTCGGCGAGAATGTGACGATCCGTTCGCCGGACGATCTTGAGGAAGCCCTGCGCACCCTGGGGACCGAAGGACGGACGGTGCGCCTCGATCCCGACGCGGCGCCGGAATGGGTGGCGCGTCGCCTGCGGGCCGGCGGCGCCATTGTCGTAGACGCTCCCGACCCGTGCGCGGTGCCGAAGGCGACGAAGTCCAGGGCCGAGCTTGAGGCGATCCACGCCGCCCATCGCCGCGACGGCGCGGCGTTGAGCCGCTTTCTCTGCTGGCTGCAGGGGGCCGCCGCCTCCGGAAGCTTGAGCGAGTCCGCCGCCGCAGAGCAGCTCGCGGCTTTTCGCGCCGAGGGTGCGCACTATCGCGGTCCCAGCTTTCCGACCATTTCAGCCGCGGGAGAGCACGGCGCCATCGTGCATTATCGCGTCTCGCCGGCGACCGATGCGGTGATCGGGCCAGACAGCCTCTATCTGGTGGACTCCGGCGCCCAGTATCTCGATGGAACGACCGACGTTACCCGAACGGTGTGCATCGGCAAGCCGACCCGGGAAATGCGCGAGCGATACACGCTGGTGCTGAAGGGGCATATCGCCGTCGCCGTTGCTCACTTTCCCCGCGGCACCACAGGCTCGCAGATCGACGCGCTGGCGCGTGTGGCGATGTGGCGGGCGGGCCTCGATTATGACCACGGCACAGGGCACGGCGTGGGATTCTATCTCGGCGTCCACGAAGGGCCGCAGCGGATTTCGAAACTGCCCAGTCGCGTCGCCCTGAAGCCCGGCATGGTGGTTTCGAACGAACCAGGATACTACAAGCAGGGCGCCTACGGGATCCGGATCGAGAATCTGGTGGTGGTCACCTCGATGGGTGTTCCGCCCGGCGGCGAGTTGGAAATGCTCGGATTCGATACGCTGACGCTGGCGCCGCTGGACGCCCGGCTGATCGACTATGAACTGCTCGATCCTGCCGAACTCGATTGGCTCGACGCCTATCACCAGGAGGTCTGGGAGAGCCTGTCGCCGTTGGTCGACGCCTCGACCCGTGACTGGCTCGAGGCGGCGACACTGCCCGTTCGCCTGGGCGACTGAAGCGTTGCATCAACCTTCTATTGACGCGCATCGGACCTGACAGGTCCAAGACGCCATTGCGGGTACTGTGCTACCGCCGCCGGCCCCCTCGCATGACGACCGGCCGGCCCCCGGGCCGAACCAGTTTCAGGGTGACTAACGTCTGGGAGGACATTGGCATTGATCCTTCTGATTTGCTGAAAATTGCTCTTGCGTTACGTGTCTCGTCTCACGAAGACAGAACTTATTCCGCAATCTGCGCGGACTCCCGTTAAAGATTTCTTGCAGCCGCATGACAAAGATCTATTGGATTGTATTTCTATGCCTTTCAAGGCCGTTCATGGAACAACAGGAGGGTCGGTCTTGCCGGTTTCTGTATATTCAGGCTTTGCAGGCCCACGGTGATTCGACTCCTGCCTTCCGGGCGGTGAGGAACGAGGCCCGTTGCCGGTGTTTACAAGCGGCGCCCGGTGCCCGCCCGGCGCCGAAGGCGCTTGCCGGGGCATCGGCGGCGCGCTACTGCAAGGCCAATCGCGATCGGCCGACTGAACGCGCCACCGGAGGGGTGCATGAAGAGATCCTGGCTGTTTCCGCTCCTGACCGCGCTCGCCTTGCAGAGCGCGGCGGCAACGCCGGTCCGGGCGCAGCAGGCGAGCTTCGACTGCCTGCAGGCGCAGCAGCCGATCGAGCAGCTGATCTGTTCCGATCCGCAGTTGATCGAACTCGACGGTGCGCTGGGCGCCGCCTTTCTTGCTTATCGGCAGCGGCAGCCAGCCAAGCAGCGTGAGGCCGCGCTGGAGGAGCAGCGTGGCTGGCTGGCGGAACGCCTGAGCCGCTGCGGCGTCCCGAAGCAGGGAGGCGAGGTCGGGCAGGAGGTGCGCTGGCGGGCGGCGCCGTGTCTGGACGCGATGTACCGCGAGCGGCTGGCGAAGCTGGGCGCTCCCGCTGAGCCGCCGCCGGCGCCGCCGGCGATGGCAGCGCAGCCCGGCTTCATCCATCCGGCCTGTCTGTGGGGCCTGATCGAGCAGGAAGCCGAGCCGGCCGACGATAGCCCGAAGGGGGAGACGGCGCGCATTCCGCTCGTCTCCTGCGCCAACGGCAATCGCCACATCCCGGTCAGCCAGGCGCCGGAAGGCGGGCTCTCGGCTCCGGGGGCGTCCGACGGCTACGCCACGTGGCTCACCTACCGGATCATCGGCACCCTGCCGGACGGCCGGGACGTGCTGATCGTCTGGTATAATGCCGGCGGCACCGGCCAGTTCTCCGAGCTTTACCTCGTCCGCCGGGCTCCAGCGGCGAACCGTTCGGAAGTCGTGCTGACCGGCGAGCTGATCGCGGGCGGGGGCGACCGCTGCAATGGCGGTATCGAGGAGGCGCGGCTGGTCGACCCCGGCACCCTGGAAATCGATTATGCCGTGACGCCGCTCGACCTGCTGTCGGAAGCGGACGAGGATCTGGCGGATGCCAACATGGACGCCATCGCGCTCTGCGCCGTCTGCTGCACCGGTACGGTGCGCCGCAGGCTGGCGATCGCGAGCAAGACCGAGACGACCGTCTCCGCGACCATCGACCGGCTGCTCAGCAGCGAAGGCGGCAGTGAGGACAGCGAGCCGGGTCAGGTCTGTTTCGATCAGCTGCTGGGCAAGGCCGCCGGCCCGCTGCCGCACACCTTCACCGCCGCCGAACTGCAGGCGATCGCCCAGCACTTCGCCAAAACCTGCGTCCCGCCCGAGGGCAGCAGCAAGCCTCGGTGACGCGCTGTCCGGGGGCGAACGTGCTCCGGCTTGCGTCAGGATGCGCGATTAGCGCGGTTGCGGTGGGTCCTGGCGCGCTTCCATCTCCCGCGCGAGTTCGGGGCGAACGTGGAGGAGCCGCAACAAGGCCCGTGCCGGACCCCGCGGCGACCGCTTGCCCTGCTCCGAGTTGCGCACGGTGGCGACCGGCACGCCGATGCGCCGGGCAAAGGCCGTCTGCGACAGGCCGCTGCGCTCACGCACGCCGCGCGCGTAAGCGGCCGCATCCCGCGTCGCCTCGGTTTCGTCCTCGGCGATCTGTGCTTCGATCTCTTCCTCTGTGGTGGCGTCAACCCGGCTCCAGTCGCAACCGGCCTCGACAGGTGCTTCCGTGCCGTCCGGCCGAATCCTGACCACGTCAGGCTTCAGCCGCGCCCGCGTCATAGCGCCTCCGTTCCCGCAAGCCGCTAGATCAGCCCCCGGGTCAGCGCGAGGAGGAAGCCGACCAGGCAGGACGTCGAGACGCCGATCAGGCCGGGCAGAATGAAGCTGTGGTTGATCACGTACTTGCCGATGTGG
>DAIQPV010000389.1:0-1774 GCA_036787145.1 Rhodospirillales bacterium | reverse complement strand
TGCTCGACCACGTTTTGACGGATATTGGCGGCAACGAGCCAATCGGACAATTCCGAATGCGCGTATCCGACTAGGACGTCTTCACCCAAGGCACTCTTACCGACGAAAGTGCCTTGCTTACGCACGGCTTGAGCGAGAAAAGCAGGTGCTCCGGGTTGCCCAGTGAACCTGTCGTGATCTTCCGAACGCGTGACGTAGACCCCCTCACGATCCCCGATCGCCACGAACCAGCCGGATGGAATGATGGGCTTGATGACATCGGCAAATAGTGCCGTTTCCGCGCCGGCATGGAGGAGGTAACGCGGCGTGCCGTCGACGAAGACGGGGACGATTACAGCAACCAATGGCCGCTGGGCAATTGCACCGGTAAACACGTTTGAGACGTGAGGCTTTGCGGACGCGATCACCTGCTGGTCGACGGGAAACGGCGTGAAGGGCAACGGCTGCCCCCACGCTTGTCTCGTATTGACGAGTTGCTGACCGCTGAGGTCCCGCAGTCCGATGTCGGCACCAATAAATCCTTTGACCTCAAGGGCCTGGCGATAAAAGCTCTCCAGATCGCCGGCCTTCAGCGCTTTCGATGTCCCGAGTGTCTGGAGCGTGATCTGCCAGCTGCGAATGTGACGATCCACGAGGGCGGCCGCCGTTGTTGCGACCTCGATCGCCTCTTGCTGATAGCGGCCCCGCTGCGCTTCGGAGTATCGATGCAGGAGAATGGTTGCGAAGACGATGCCGGGGATAATGATAACGGCGAGCACGCCGGCTATGACAAGCCTCGCAGGAATGCCGGAGCTGAAAATGCGTGACATCCGGCTCGATTCCCTAGCCCATGGAGCGCGCATCGCACAGTTCTCGTCGCGTGCCAACCTATCGGTACATTGGCGGCTCCCGACTCCGTCAGGCCATCCGGCTGCGAGGCCCGGAGCGAGGCATGCGGGCCGGCAAGGCGCAACGGGGGAGGGGCCCCGCAACCTGATGACCGATCAGCGGGCGCGCCACTAAAGATCCGGGGACTTCGAAACCGTGCCGGGTGCAGATCGTTGCGCCCATGCGGAGAGTATGAATGGCAGCGCATGCAGGATCGCCAAAGGTCATCTATGCGGCGCTGATCGCAAACCTCCTGATCGCAGGCACGAAATTCATCGCTGCAGCCTGGACCGCAAGCTCGGCCATGCTGTCGGAGGGTGGTCATTCCCTGGTCGATACAGGCAATGGGGCGCTCCTTCTCTACGGACCCGCGACACATCGAGACCATTCTCGACGCTGATCTTGCGGAGATGCGGCGGGCGGAGGGTATCCAAGCCGCGAAGGAGGATCGTCGTCGGGCGGCCGGCCGGGCCGCGTTGACACGCGGCAAGAAGCAGCAGGTTAAATCGAACCCCGTTTCAGCCGCTTCGGAAGCATCTGATCCACAGTTGGAGGGACTGGGAGGATTTCGACCCGGAAGGCCTCTTGCGTTGACCTCCGCCGGACCAGGTCCCACGCGTCGCGCGCGTTTTAAAAAGTCTTTGCTCCCGGCAAGACGCTGCGGCAGCGGCTATATCCGCAATAGCCGGTCCGCGATGCAATGTTTCTGCGGCGTCGGCCGACGGCAACAAGATGCGGGGAGAGCGCGTTCAATGTCGGCACGGAATCGAGCTGTCGAGGAGAGCATGTCTGAGCGAGCTGTGGCTTTTGTTGAGAGGTGGATCTCGGACAACGTGTCTTCCGAGGCTTTTCTGAAGGATGGGAACGACCGCCGTCCAGGGTGCCGCCGATCGCCAGCTCCGCCGGT
>DAIQPV010000066.1:0-11522 GCA_036787145.1 Rhodospirillales bacterium | reverse complement strand
CCGGTGATCTACCTCTAGCTCGATGGCCTGAGTGAACGGCTGAGCGGCCGCGGCGCCCCGCGGGGCACGGCTCCGGACGTTCCCCCCGGCCACGTCCCCGCCGCGGGGGAGTGAATCCGCCCGGATACCCCGCACCATCCGGTCGTCATTGCGAGCCGCAGGCGAAGCAATCCACTGATTGGGGTTCAGACGATTTCCTCGTAAAGATCGCGCCAATCCGGATTGCTTCCCTCGATCAGCTCTACCTTGTTCCGACGTGAACCTGCCTTGATTTGCTTCTCGCGCGCGATAGCACCGGGCATGTCCGCGTGCACTTCGAAGTAGACCAGCAAACGACAGCCGTACCGGGACGTAAAGCCCCCGGTCGCCGACGACTTGTGCTGATGGACTCGTTGGACCAGAGCCGAGGTGACGCCGGTGTAAAGCGTGCCATGATGTAAACCGCAGGGGTTCCCTTTATGGCCATGACCATCATTTAGACAAACTAACGGCGAGGCTGCGGAAGACCAAGCAGTGGATCGCCACGCCGCCTGACGGCGGCTCGCGATGACGGGGCGGGGCCGGTCGTCATTGCGAGCATAGGCGAAGCAATCCACTGACGACACGCGTCAGGTCATTTCCACCGGCAGCAGCGCGCGCAATGCATAGAGCAACTCAAGCGCCTCGCGCGGTGTGAGCCTGTCCGGGTCGATCGCTCGCAGCCGCTCCTCCACCGCCGAGGGTTTCGGCCGGGGCCGGCGCGCGACTGCCGCGAACAACGGCAGGTCGTCCGCCAGGCGGGTGACCGCGGAGGACTGCTCGCCCGTCTCCAGCATCTGCAGCACCTGCTCGGCCCGCTCGATGGCGGCATCCGGCAGGCCAGCGAGCTTTGCCACGTGGATGCCGTAGGAGCGGTCGGCGGCGCCGGGAACCACCTCGTGCAGGAAGATCACGTCGCCGCGCCATTCCTTCACCCGCATCGTCTGGCAGGAAAGCGCCGGCAGCTTCGCCGCCAGCGCCGTCAGCTCATGATAGTGGGTGGCGAACAGCGCCCGGCAGCCGTTGACGCCGGCCAGGTGCTCCACCACCGCCCAGGCCAGCGACAGGCCGTCGAAGGTGGCGGTGCCGCGCCCGATCTCGTCCAGGATGACAAAGGCGCGCGGACCGGCCTGGTTGAGGATCGCCGCGGTTTCGACCATCTCTACCATGAACGTGGACCGGCCGCGGGCGAGATCGTCGGCGGCGCCGACCCGGGAGAACAGGCGGTCGATGATGCCGATCCGGGCCGCCTCGGCGGGTACGAACGAACCGCTCTGGGCGAGCACGGCGATCATGGCGTTCTGGCGCAGGAACGTGCTCTTGCCCGCCATGTTGGGGCCGGTCATCAGCCAGATGCGGCGATCAGCGTCGAGATCGAGATCGTTGGCGACGAAGGCGGCGTCGCCGGAGGCCACGATCGCCGCCTCCACCACCGGGTGGCGGCCGGAGCGTATTTCGAAGCCCAGGCCGTCGTCGAGAACGGGCCGGGTCCAGCGGCAGGCGACGGCGACGTCGGCCAGCGCCGCGGCCACGTCGAGCGCGGCCTGCGCCGCCGCGATCGTCGCCAGCCGGTCGGCGCGGGACAGCACGGCGGCCGCGAGTTCGTCGAAGATCGCGAGCTCCAGCGCCAGCATCTGGTCGGCGGCGCGCGCGATGCGGCTTTCCATCTCGGCAAGCTCGACCGTGGCGTAGCGCTGCGCGCCCACCATCGATTGCCGCAAGATGAACACCGAGGCGGGACCGGCCGGCAGCTTCTCGGCGTGCTTCGCCGGCACCTCCACGTAGTAGCCGAGCATGGTGTTGTGGCGGACCTTCAGCGGCGGGATGCCGGTTTCCCGGACGTAGCGCGCCTCCAGCTCGGCGATCAGCCCGCGGCCGTCGTCGCGCAGCCGCCTGAGCTCGTCGAGTTCCCGGCGGAAGCCAGATGCGATGAAGCCGCCGTCGCGGCTGCTGAGCGGCAGCTCCGGCGCCAGTGCCGTGGTCAGCAGCCGGACGATCTCCCCGTCCTCCTCCAGCAGCGCGCCGAGCCCGGCGAGACCGGGAGGGGCAGCGCCGAGCCCGGCACGATCGATCAGCTCCCGCAGCTCGGCGGCGACGGCCAGGGCGTCGCGCACCGCCGCCAGGTCGCGCGGGCCGCCGCGGCCGAGTGAGAGCCGGCCCAGCGCGCGTTCCAGGTCCGGGCAGCGGCGAAGGAGCGCGCGGGTCTGGCTGCGCAGCGGCTCGTCGCCCGCGAACACGCTCACCCGATCCAGCCGACGCTCGATCCGGTCGGCGTCGGTCAGCGGCGCGGTCAGCCGCGCCAGCAGCAGGCGGGCGCCGCCGCAGGTCAGGGTGCGGTCGACGACGGAAAGCAGGCTGCCGCTGCGCTCGCCGGCGATAGTCCGGGTCAGCTCAAGGTTACGGCGGGTCGCCGCGTCGATGTGCATCGCCACGCCGTCGGCCTGCCGGCGAGGGGGCGCGATGCGCGGCAGCCGGCCCTTCTGCGTGAGTTCGACGTACTCGACCAGCGCCCCGAGGGCAGCCACTTCGGCGGTGGAGAACGCCCCGAAGCCGTCGAGGGCCGCCACCCCGAACAACGCATGAAGCCGCCGCCGGCCGGCGTCCTCGCCAAACCGGCTGGAAGGCAGCGGCGTGAGCCGCTCCCGCCAATCTGCGAGGCCGGCGCTGGCTGCCAGCGGCTCGGGAACCAGAAGCTCGCCCGGCTCCAGCCGGGCCAGCACGGCGGGCAGTTCGCCCGGAGGCACCGGCTGGGCCATCAGGTCGCCGATAGAGATATCGATCCAGGCAAGGCCGAGGCCGCCCTGGCACTGCGCCAGCGCCGCCAGGAAGTTGGGCTGGCGGGCGTCGAGCAGTCCGTCCTCCACCAGCGTGCCGGAGGTGATCACCCGGACCACCGCGCGGGCGACGATCTTGCTGCCGCGGCGCTTCGCCTCGGCCGGATCCTCGGTCTGCTCGCAGACGGCGACCTTGAAGCCGCCGCGAATCAGGCGCGCGACGTAGCCTTCGTGGCTGTGCACCGGCACGCCGGCCATCGGGATATCCTTGCCCTCGTGCCGGCCGCGCCGCGTCAGCGCGATGTCGAGGGCGGCCGCCGCCTTGACCGCGTCGTCGAAAAACAGCTCGTAAAAGTCCCCCATGCGATAGAACAGCAGGCAGTCGGGATGCTGCTGCCTGATCTCCAGGTATTGCGCCATCAGCGGGGTGGCGGCCGCCGTGCCGCAATCGGCAGTCGGCGCGGAAGCGGGCTGGGGACCAGTCTGATTATCGGGCACGGGGCTGAGACGCGCTCTTGCGGTGAACACAGGCAGACTACAGCCGCGCCGCGCCGGCAGAAAGGCCGGGCGTCGCTGTCCGATCTGCGGCAGAATGCAAAAAACATCGAGGATTACTGATGCCGGACAATGCCAAGGAAACGCCGACCGAGGTGGTCGGCCTGTTCGCGGATCGGGAGAGCTTCGAGCGCGCGGTGGCGGCGTTGCTGGAGGCGGGGTTCGACCGCGCCGACCTCAGCGTGCTCGCCTCGCATGAATCTCTCGACGCGGCGGGACGGCCCGCAAAGCAGTGGCGCGAAGCCCTGTTGGCGATGGTCGGCGAGATCAAGTACGAAGGACCGCTCGTTGCTTCAGGCGCCATTTTCCTCGCCGGCGGACCGCTGGCGGCGAGCATCGCCGCCGTCATTGGCGCCGCGGTGGGCGGTGTCGCCCTGAAGGACGTGCTGGAGGAGATGACCGCCAAGCCGCATACGGACGACTTTGCCCGGTCGCTGGCCGCCGGCAGCGTCATCCTGTGGGTGCGGGCGGCGGACGATTCGCAAGAGCGCCGCGCGCGGGAGGTTCTGAGCGAGAACGGCGCGAGCAATGTGCACGTTGCCCGGCCAAGGACCGCAAGCGACCCGGCCGACCGTGCCTGATCCATTGTCCCGAAAGGGACGGCTGATGGGGTCCGCAAGGGGGCGACTGATCCCGCCGCAGCGGGCAAAGGCGCGTCGGCACGCGCGCTTGTGCGGGTCATTCGCAGCAGGTGTTGATCCGGCGGACCACATCATGGCATGACCATGGAAACCGGCTGCGCCGGCGTTCCTTTTCGATCGCGCAACGCCGGGCAAGCAACGCTGAAGATTAGGGCGGCCGTCCGATGTATCTGCTCATCCTCCTGGTCCTCGCCATCGCCTTCATCATCATCGCCACCGCGCGCTTCAAGCTGCACCCGTTCCTGGCGCTGCTGATCACCGCCTTCGGCTTCGGCATCCTCGCCGGCATGCCGCTCGCCGACGTGGTCAAGTCGGTCAACGACGGCTTCGGCGGGACCATCGGCTACATCGGCATCGTCATTCTCGCCGGCGCCATCATCGGCGCTTTCCTGGAGAAGTCGGGCGGCGCCTACCGCCTCGCCGAGAGCGTGCTGCGGCTCACCGGGCGCAACAACGTGCCGGGAGCGATGTCGATCATGGGTTACATCGTCTCCATCCCGGTGTTCTGCGATTCCGGCTTCATCCTGCTCTCGCCGCTGAACAAGGCCCTGTGCCGCAGGGCCGGCATCACCATCGCCGGCAGCGCCATCGCCCTGTCGCTCGGCCTTTACGCCACCCACACCATGGTGCCGCCGACGCCGGGGCCGATCGCCGCCGCCGGCATCATCAAGGCCGACATCGGCCTCGTCATAATGTGGGGGCTGCTCATTGCCGCCATCGCCTGCGTCGCCGGCTGGCTGTTCGCCGTCCTCGTCGCCTCGAAGGTGCAGATCTCGCCGGACAAGCCGGGCGAAGAGCCACCGCCGCTGCCGTCGATGCAGGACAGCCCGTCGGCGCTGCTGTCGCTGATGCCGATCCTCGTTCCCATCCTGCTGATCGTGCTGCGCTCGATCGCCGAGTTCCCGACCAAGCCGCTGGGCGAGGGGATCGTCTTCAAGCTGCTCGGCTTCGCCGGCCAGCCGGTGGTGGCGCTGCTGATCGGCGTGGGCCTGGCCCTGCTGCTGCCGAAGAAGCTGGAGCGCTCGATGCTGTCCGACCAGGGGCTGGTCGGCAAGGCGATCCTCGATGCCGCGATTATCATCATCATCACCGGCGCCGGCGGCGCCTTCGGCAAGGTGCTGCAGAACTCCGGCATCGCCGCCGTCGTCGGCGACTCGCTGTCGCACACCCCGCTGGGCATCCTGCTGCCGTTCGTCATCGCCGCCGGCATCAAAACGGCGCAGGGCTCCTCCACCGTCTCGATCATCACCACCGCCGGCCTGATGGCGCCGCTGCTGACGCCGCTCGGCCTCGACGGCGAGACGGCCAAGGCGCTGGTGGTGGTCGCCATCGGCGCCGGCGCGATGGTGGTCAGCCACGCCAACGACAGCTTCTTCTGGGTGGTCACCCAGTTCTCCAACATGACCCCGGAGACCGGCTACAAGCTGCAGACCCTCGGCACCCTGGTGCAGGGCACCGTCGCCGGCCTCGCCGTCTGGGCCACCGCCGTTGTCATGCTGTGAAGGCGGAGTCGGGAGCCTTTAGATCCACCCCTGCCGTTCGGCGGTGAGGCGGATCTTGTCGGCGATCTCCTGGGCGGTGCGCTCGGCGGCGCCGTCGGTTTCCGATCCCGAGAGCTCGCCGTAAGCCTTGGCCGCCCCTCCGACGGCAAGGCCGATCGGGTTGGCGGTAATGGCGGTGCCCCCCAGCGGTACGGCGCCGCCCGGCATCTTGCCGCTGCCGGCATCGACCTGGCCTGAGCCGAGGGCGCGCAGGCCGTCCTCGGTCATCAGGTAGCCGCGGGCGACCGTCGTCAGCTCAGCTCCGCCGGCGTCGAAGCCCAGCACCACCCGCTCGGTGGCGTTCCCCGGATCAACGACGAGGAAGCACGTAGGGTGGACTGAGCGCCGCGAAGTCCACCATCTTGCTTGCGAACCCCGATTGCGCCATGGGGGTTGTTAGTGGGTTTCGCTTTCGCTCAACGCCACCCTACGCTTCCCCGAGTTAGCTCGAACGCCACCTGGCCAATGCTTCGCGGTGGTGGTCCGCCGATGCGTCGCTGAAGCAGCAGAACACCACGACTTCGGGAAGCTCCTGCTGCTGCAGGACTGCGCTCACCGTGCGGACCGCGATCGCGGCGGCCCGGTCGGCGGGGAAGCCGAAGATGCCGGTGCTGACCGCCGGAAACGCCACGCTGGTGCAGCCGTGGCGCTGCGCCACTTCCAGGCTGCGGCGGTAGCAGGAGGCCAGCAGGCCGTCCTCTCCCGAGCCGCCGCCGCGCCACACCGGCCCGACGGTGTGGATGACGAAGCGGGCGGGCAGGCGATACCCCTTGGTGATCTTCGCCTCGCCCGTCGGACAGCCGCCCAGCAGCCGGCACTCCGCCAGCAGGTCCGGCCCGGCGGCGCGATGGATGGCGCCGTCAACGCCGCCGCCGCCCAGCAGGCTTTCGTTCGCGGCATTGACGATGGCATCCATCGGCAGCGTGGTGATGTCCGCCGTCAGGATGCGAATCCGATCCGGCATGGTCGATCTCCTCCGGCCCGCTCTTCCTGGCCGATTCACCGGCCTTTGGCGGAAGGCTAGCGCGGCAGGCGGGCGAACGGCAATGCCGGAGGCTGGCATGCTACCGGCATGCTGCCGTCAGGAGCCCTCGCTCGGCGACGGCTGAGGCGGGGGACTCCGGATGCAAAGGCTGTCCAGCGCGGCTTGCAGTGCCGCCCCGTCGTAAGGCTTGGACACGAAGGCGATGCCCTCGAGGTTGGCCAGCGCGCCCAGGCTGTCGGCGCCATGGCCGGTGGCGACGACGATCGGCAGGGCGGGGTGCCGCCGACGCACTTCCAGGGCAAGGGCGTCGCCGCGCAGGTCGGGCAGCCCCAGGTCGGTGATCATCGCATCGATAGTCTCGCCGCCGTCGTCGAAGGCGGCAAGCGCTTCCGCCGCGCTCCTCGCCTCGATCGGCGTATGCCCGAGGTCCTTGCACAGGTCCGCAGCCAGCCACAACACCAGCGGCTCGTCCTCGACGACGACGATCGTCCGCCCCTTCGCCGGTTCGGGATCGGTCGCCGCCGGCGCTGGTTCTTGGCAACCGCCGCCGAGCACCAGCCTCAATTTGGCCGCCAGCTCCGCCTTCTTGTAAGGCTTGCTGACGAAGTGGACGCCCGCGTCGAGGCGGCCGTTGTGGACGATTGCGTTCTGTGTATAGCCCGACGTGAAGAGAACGCACAGGCCCGGCTTCAGCGCCTGGGCGCGTGCGGCGAGCTCGCGCCCGAGCATGCCGCCCGGCAGGATCACGTCGGTGAACAACACATCCACCTTATCCTCGGATCGGGCGAGGAACGCGAGGGCCTGGTGGGCATCGGGCGCCTCGACGCAGTTGTAGCCCAGTTCGCTCAGCATCGCGACGGCGGTGTGGCGGACGGCGCTGTCGTCCTCGACGACCAGCACCGTTTCATGGCCCTGGACGATCTCCTCCGGCGCACGTGCCATCTCCACCGCCGGCTCGGTGGTTCGCGGCAGGTAGAGCTTGATCGTCGTCCCGCTTCCAAGCTCGCTGTAAATCTTGACGTGGCCGCCGGACTGCTTGACGAAGCCGAACACCTGGGACAGGCCGAGCCCCGATCCTTTGTCCTGGCCCTTGGTGGTGAAAAAGGGCTCGAACGCCTGGGCAATGACCTCGGGAGACATGCCGCCGCCGGTATCGGTCACCGCGATCATCACGTAAGCGCCGGGCTGCACCTCGGCATGGGTCCTCGCGTAGTCGGCGTCCAGCGTCGCGTTCGCCGCCTCAATGGTCAGCACGCCGCCGTCGGCCATGGCATCGCGGCCGTTGAGGGCCAGATTGAGGATGGCGTCCTGCAGTTGCGAGGCGTCGGCGAGGACCGTCCAGATGTCTGGTGAGATAGCGGTTTCTACCCGGATCTGTTCGCCGAGAGAGTGCTTGAGGAACGAGTCCATGTCGGCGATCAGCCGGTTGACGTCGCGCGGACGGGGTTCAAGCGGCTGCCGGCGGGCGAATGCCAGGAGTTGACGGGTCAGACTGGCGCCGCGCTCCGCCGCGGCGGCCGCCATCTCGATGCTGCGGGCCTGCTCGGGATCCCCGGCATCGCGCCTCAGGGCCTCCAGATTTCCTAAGATCACGGTCAGCAGGTTGTTGAAATCATGGGCGACGCCGCCGGTCAGGCGACCGACGGCGTCGAGCCGCAGCGCCTGCCTGAGCCTGATTTCCGAAGCCAGCCTCGCGGAGATGTCCGTGTACGTGATGACGAAGCCGCCCCGCGGAAGCGGCGTCCGCCGCAGCTCGAAGGTGCGGCCGTCCCTGCGGGTGCGTTCATACACCACGGGCGCGGTTCGACCGGTCGTCTCGGGGGGGGCTGCCGCGAGCTGCGCGGGCGTTTCGAGGAAGTCGCCTTCGTCGTCCGTCCACTTGTGCCGGCCAAAGGCAATGTAGGGCGTTCCGGACTGCAGCAGATGCTCGGGCACCGAAAAGAGCTCGGCGAAGCAATGGTTCCAGCTGACCAGCCGAAGCTCGGCATCGAACACGCTGATGCCCTGGCTCAGGCTGTCGAGGCTGATGCGCAGTTGCTCGGCGTTGGCCTCGGCGCGCCGCTCGGCGTCCCGGAGCGATGCAAAGGCCCGCCGCAACAGGAACCCGGCAACGAGCAGGACGCAGAACAGCGCACTGACAATCACGGCGCTGCCGATGAGCTGATCCCTCGCCGCGCGCTGAAGGGTCGCGAACCGCTTGGCAAGGAGTTCGCGGCTGCCCTGTTCGATCGCCTCGACACCCTGGCGGAGGTTTTCCATGAGGTGGCGTCCCTGGCCCCCTCGAAGGATATCGAGCGCGTCTTCGAAACGCCCCTCCTTCGCCAGCCGGATGACCGCCGCGAGCTCGTCGAGCTTCCGGTCCACCGCCGTCCGCAGGGCGTCGATGCTGCCTTGCGACGGCGGTGGCGACGGACCTCCGCCCAACGTGTCGAGAAGCGGCGGAATGCGTTGGACGGCGCCTTCGTAGGTCTCGAGGTAGGCGGGATCGTGGGTCAGCAGGTAGCCGCGCTTGCCGGTCTCCGCGTCCTCGACCATCGCGAACAGGTCGCGAGCAACGATGATCTGTTCATAGGTCCGGATCAACTCGAAGCGGGCTTGCTGGAGATTCCCGAACAGAACCCACAGTGAGCCTGCGACCGCGGCGAGAAGCAGGGCGAAAACCAGGATGATCAGACGCCCCGCAGTCGTAGCCTGCCGCTCCGCGCCTCGCACCACCATTCGACGTCCTTTCCGCCCCGGCTTCCCGCAATCCGGCTCCATATCTGGGCCCGGCTCCGCATTATAGCGACTGGTGGCGGCGGAAAGAGACTGCAGCCGTGGTTCTTGCCGATGCCGTGCAGATGCTCGGCCAATTCCGGGTAGTGTCTCAGTGACACCGGTTGACTTGCGGTACTCCGGCAGTATAGTACGCGCTCTCATTCCCGGGAATGCGGGCATGCGCGGTTGTGCGCGCCCCACCCTCCAGGGTCTACCGGGACAACAACATCAATCACGGACCGGATGCGATGACCAAGCGCATTGAATCGAAGTACAAGATCAACCGACGCCTCGGCGTCAACCTGTGGGGCCGCGCCAAGAGTCCCATCAATACCAAGGACTACGGACCGGGCGCGCATGGCCAGCGGCGCAAGAAGCCGACGGACTACGGCCTGCAGCTGATGGCGAAGCAGAAGCTGAAGGGCTACTACGGCAACATCAGCGAGAAGCAGTTCCACCGCTACTATGAAGAAGCGATCCGGCGGCGGGGCGACACCTCGGAGAACCTGATCGGCCTGCTGGAGCGCCGGCTGGACGCGGTGGTCTACCGGTTGAAGTTCGTGCCCACGGTGTTTGCCGCCCGGCAGTTCGTCAACCATGGCCACATCAAGGTCAACGGCCGACGGGTGACCATCGCCTCCTACCTCGTCCAGGAAGGCGACATCATCGAGATCAAGGAAAAGTCACGCGAGCTGATCTGCGTCCTGGAAGCGGTGCAGTTGCCGGAGCGCGACGTGCCGGAGTACCTGGCGGTCGAGTCCAACCGGATGCGCGGCACCTTCCTGCGCACCCCGAAGCTGCAGGACGTGCCCTACCCGGTGCAAATGGAACCCAACCTGGTGATCGAGTTCTACTCGCGGTAAGGCCGCGCGAACCTCATGGCGAACCGGCGAGGCGGTAAAGCCGCGTCCGGGTCGCCGCCAGCGCGGGAGATGGGCCGGCGTCGCTCGCTCGGATAATTTTCAGGGTCCCCGGCAACGGGCGATCTCGGTCGGCCGTGGCTCGCGATAACAGTGGGCTGAAGGACGGCTCAAAACATTCCATCAACGTCATTGCGAACGCGCGGAGCGGGTGAAGCAATCCACTCTGCGGCCACTCTGCGGATCGTGCACGATACTGGATCGCCACGCCGCTTCGCGGTTCGCGATGAGGGGTTTTCCGTCAGATGAGAGCGTTACGGCTCGGCGTTCGGCGAAATCGGAGCCGCTCTCGACCGGAAGCGCTCAGCGCTTCTCCCAGGCCTCCACTTCCTCGATGGTCAGCACGCCATCCTTGTTGGTGTCGGCTTCGTCGAACTGGATCACCCGGTAGGCCACGAATTCGTTGACGCTCAGCTTGCCGTTGCCGTCCCGGTCGGCGGCCTTGAAGGCCTTATCGTCCACCGTCTCGATTGCGGCAATCTCCTCGATCGTCACCACCCCATCCTTGTTGCGGTCGGCGAAATAGAAGACTTCGACCATCCGCCGCTGGTACTCGGCGCGATCGATCTTGCCATCCTTATCGAGATCGCTGGTGGGGAAGGATTGCTTGGCCGCTTGCGCGCCAGCCTGGGGAACCGTCGCCAGCGTCAGCAGGCCGCCGACGGCCAAAGAGGAGAGAAAGAGCGTCGCGCCCGCGCGCATGGTGGTCGTCCTTATCCGGGCCAGAGGGGGGAATCAGCTCACGATCTGCCAGGAGCCGTCAGGCTGCCGGCAGGCGGTGCCGTAACTCTTTTGCGGCTTGCCGCCGATGGTCACGGTCTGCTCGAACTCGCGGCAATACTGGCCCGTGGCGGTCTGGTAGGTGCGCACCGGGGTGACCGAGCCGGAGTTGCCTGAGTCGGGATTTTTCCATTGGGTCGTCGTACCCGACGGCTGGTTGTTCAGCGCCTGCTGGGTCGTCGCTGCCGCCGTCCGCCGGTCCTGGTCGTCGAGATAGCTGCCGGTGACACCACCGAGGAGGCCGCCCAGCAGCACGCCGGCGGCGATGCCGGTGGCGCCGCCGCCGGCCGCCGCACCCAACAAACCGCCGCCCGCCGCGCCGAGTGCCGCGCCCACGCCGGTCTTCGGCCCGAAGTCGGAGGTTCCGCCCTGCTGGCAACCGGTCGCCGCCAACAGTCCGACGAGAAGCAATGCCGGTGTCGTCACCACCTTATGTGCGTTTGCCATCATTCCCCGCTTGCCTGTCCGCTTGAGCCCGAGCGCCACACCGCCAGGACGCTAAGCAATTCGGCGTCCGCTCTCAAGCACGGGAATGCGCGCGTAAGCGGGCG
>DAIQPV010000065.1:0-11523 GCA_036787145.1 Rhodospirillales bacterium | reverse complement strand
CGTCGCCGGCAGCCTGGCAAGGCCGTACACCAGAAGGGCGAAGCCAATGGCTGCAGCGAACAGCACCGCCCACCGCACCCAGCGGTAGGAAGATCGCTCGCGGTCCTCCTCTTCCTTGTCGTTCGCGCTGGTCCATTGCCGCCATCCCGCCTCCTGGCCTTGGGGTGCGTCAGGCTCGCGCAAAGGGGATTCGGATAGCGCGGGCGGCGAAGACTTCAGCCCGGCCGGCCCCGATGCTCCTCCCGGATCCCTCGGCGCGGGCACGGACACGCCCAAAGTTTCCTCCGGATGCACGACCCGCAGTTCCCCTTCCAACTCGGCGATAACCGCGTCAGCATCCTCAAAATCGATCCGGGTCCTTTCCGCGAGGAACCCGTGCAGCAGCAGTCGGTCGCAGAGCAGATTGATCTTCCGGGGTACTCCCGACGTGTGGGCGAACACGCGGTCGAAAACGGGATCCGCGAACACCGGCTCTCCTTCCCATCCCGCGACGCGGAGCCGGTGCTCGATATAGGTGCGCGTCTCCCCGGCATCGAGCGGGGTCAGGTGGAACGAGACCACGACGCGTTGTCGTAGCTGTTCCAGGTCCTCCCTTTGGATCAGCTTGCGGAATTCCGGTTGGCCCACCAGGAAAATCTGCAGCAGAGCGCGGCTGCCACTCTGGAAGTTGGACAGCATCCGCAGCTCCTCGAGGGACCCGGCCAGGAGACTCTGTGCCTCATCGATCACCAGACAGGCGCGCTTGCCCTCATGATGGGTGCGCTGCAGAAAGTCCTCGATACGCCGCAGCAGGGTTGCCTTGTCGCCGGGGGGCGCCTCCGCAGAAAGGCCAAAGGCCGCCGTAATCAATCGGATCAGATCATCCGCGGTCACCTGCGTCGTGGTCAACCAGGCCATGCGCAGCCGCGGATCTTGTAAGGACGCGCGAAGGTGCGCGAGGATGGTGGTTTTCCCAGCCCCGACCTCGCCGGTCACAACGACGAAACCCTCACCTTTGCTGAGGCCGTAATTCAAGTAAGAGAGAGCTTTCCGATGCGGTCGGCTTGCGAAAAAGAACCGATCGTCCGGAGTCAATTGGAAGGGAGCAAGAGACAGTCCGTAATATTCCGCATACATGGGTCTATGGCACCGTTACTGTCTGCCCCTACCTTGCATACATCTTAAGGCACGACCACGGAAATCCGGCCATTACGGTGAGTTTGCCACCTTTTCGGGAAGTCAATTCGACCACAGGTTCAGCCCGATCCACTGCTGCGGGAGCAGCCGGACCGCTGCGCCGGAGGCAGGGTCCCTCATTCGATCATCCCCCTTTCGGCTGAACATCCAGACTGTCATTTTACTGATAATCTCGGGCAAAAGAGACCGGTGACTGCGGGACGTTGAATGCTCTTTCGGACCTTTGCACTCAATGAAGATGCTTTCGCGCGCGAGTGCGACGCCCGCTTTATTTTCCCTTCCAAGCCCTTCCGGGACGTTTACGCCCGCCTGCTTCACGAAATCGAAGCGGGCAGCGATGCCTTGCTCCTGATCGGTGCACCGGGTGTTGGCAAGACGACTCTTCTTCGCCAACTTGGAGAAAATCTCGAGGCCTGGAGGTGGGTCGTTCGCTGGGGCGCGGTCCATGTGCCAGTGAGCCAATCTGCGGTTAACCCGCCAGGCGGCAACCCGGGCGGCGAGGCCGGCGGCGAAGCTGAAAAGCCCGCGGCTGGCTCCCCTCCGCGGCCGACGGCGGTGATCGTCGATGCCGCCGACGATCTTTCCGATGCCGCACTGCAACAGATTTGCCGTTCGGCGATGAACCATCGGCCGGCTGAGGTGCTGCTGCTGGCCGGGACCGAGGCGCTTGTCGACAAGCTTGCCTGCTCGCCGCACGGTTTTGCCTTCCGCCTGACCCGCATGCGCTGCCTGCCGGCGGAGGACATTCCGGCTTACGTCCGCCACCGCCTTACGGCGGCCGGAAGTCCCGGCTGCGACGTGTTTACGCCCCAGGCACTCGATGTGCTCGCGAACTATAGCCGCGGTATTCCGGGCACGATCAACCGCATGGCCGTCGCCTCGCTGTTGCTGGCCAACGTGGAGGGATTGAAACGGGTCGACTCCGATCTTGTTCACGAGGCCGCCGGAGACCTGGGTATTGGTGGGTCGGCCCGGACGGCCAAGGGACCTGCTGTTTCACCGTCGGGACGCCTTAAGGACAGCGTCGATGGGCGAACCCTGGCGGTGCCGGGAGAGGCGGTCAACCCGGTCATTCCCCACGACCCTGCGGTGGACCGTCTCCCCGCTCTGCGCCGGTGGCGGCTGGGGGCGGCAGGCGTCACCGGAGCCGCGGTGCTGGCACTGTCGGTCGCCTATATCTGGAAACAGCCGTCATCATGGCTGTCGCCCGACGTTGTTGCAAGCTCCCCTCAGCAAGCGCCGGATCCGGGGGCGGACGTGGCCACGACGGAGAGCGTATCCATCGCTTCCCGGGAAGCAGGCAGTTTTTCGGCGCCCATGGACTTGAGGGGGCCTCTGAAAGAGACGGCGAAGAGCGCTTCGGCGGCACCGGTGGCCGGCAGCGAGGCTTCCGCTCTGGCGTTCGAGGAAGCCGGCGCAGGGCCAGCGGAAGAATTCCTGCCGTCAACAGAGCTTCTGGACGATGCACTCGTCGAAGGCGACACCCTGGCGGCAAGGGGAGATATCGCAGCGGCGCGCCTGTACTACGCGCTGGCGGCGCAGCACGGCAGTTCCGAGGCGACCCGTAAGCTCGCTCAAAGCTACGATCCAGTGTTTCTGCAAGGGGCGCAGGTGCGCGGCTTGCGCCCCGACGTCGACAAGGCAATGGGCGGTTATGCCGCTGCCGCCGCCCTCGGGGATCGGGAGGCGGCAGACCGCCTCACCGTCCTGCGGCACAAGATGGGCGCGGCGGCGGCGGATGCCGTCCGGGCGCCAGCGGGGCAGTAGCCGCCGCGCTCAATCCATCCAGGGCGAACTGGTATCGACCGGCACCGGGCTCGACAGCACGGTGTTGTTGGACTGGGAGTTCGGGCCAGACGCAACAGTGGGCAAGCCATAAAGCTTGTTGCCACTGATAGCGACGGTAATAGAAGTCTGATTCAAGACGCCTGTTGCCGACGACCGATAATTCTGCAGGATATTATTTGCCACGCGGAGAGACGAGCCCGCATAGGGCGTTCCCTCTCCGCCGAAGTGAATGAGCGCCGGGTTCTGGCTGGTGACTCTTTGCACGATGTTATTGTTGACGACAACTGACACCCCACCATTGGGTAAATCAATATTATAACTGGCGGTGCCGTCTATGCCGTCATCGATACGATTTCCGCGAATAGTCGTTTGCAACGCGCGGCTCTTGATGTGGTGGCCGACCTTCGTGTTGTGGAAATAACTGTTAAACACCCGCAGAGTTGCAATTCTGTTCACATAGATGCCGTGCGTGTAGCCATCGCCGCGGCCATTGCTGGCGAACTCGGAACTTCCAATAACAATGTTCCCGGTCTCCACCGACGCCGCCAGAATACCGTTTTCATTATCGTGAAAATAACACTTCTTGATGGTGAGATTGCCGCCTTCATACCTGATACCGGCGCCGTTGCCGTCTGTCACCTGTGCGCCAACAAATTCAATGTGGTCGAAGGTGATGTTCGTGCTGGTGACGAATATGCCCTTACCGTTAGGAATGAGTTGCGTTGCCACCATGCGCGCCATACCGCCGACGCCTACGATACTGATCTGCTTGTTCACGCTAGCGAAATCGTTGGTGTAAGTCCCGGCCTGGACCTTCAGCACATCCCCATCCCGCGCAGCCGCGACGGCGCCGGCCACGGTCTTATACATCTTTCCTGTCGGCCCTACAGTCAGGATGGCTGCGTTTGCCTTGGGAACGGATATTGCGCCAATAGCCGCAAATAACAGCAACAGCTTTCCACGAGGTGTCTGGTTCATTTGCCCATTTCTCCGCTGAGACCACCATCTTGGCTGCACAGTAGCCACTAAGGTTTTAGCCGGGAGCGACGGCTAAACAGCACCCTCTCCCGACTCTCCCGCTGTAAGCAGATGAAGAAGGCAGAATATTGGCACAATTGGGGTATTTTGAGGTGTTTTTTCGCCAAGCGTCCGCGCCGCACCGCTGCGGCTGCACAACCTTGTTGCAGATCGACCGCCCCTGAGAGATTACGGGGTCCACAGCGCCGCCGGCTGGCTAGACTAAATGGCCGCATCCTCCGAAGACGAATCGCTCGGCGTGTTTCGATCAGCTGGCGGAGCTGCACCGCAAAAAACACTCGGCGAGATCTTGCCCCCCCCGGCGGCCGACGTCGGCACCGCCGAAGCGCCCGGAAGCGTCACAGTTCGTGTCACAGGTAGGGCGACAACAACCAGGCCGCGTTGTCGCGCAGCCGAAAAGCGAGGCGACGCGTTTCGATCATCTCGGCGCCCATGGGTTTGGCCCGCGCGATCCGGTCCTCGATCAGTTGATCGAGGATGGTCGTAAACTCGCTGCCATAGCATTCGACATCGAACTCGAAATTCAGGCGCAGGCTCCGCTGATCCCAGTTGGCTGAACCGATCAGGCACCACGCGCAATCCACGGTCATCAGCTTGGCGTGGTCGAACGGCGGCGGGGTCAGCCAAATCCGGCAACCGCGCATCAGGAACGGATGCAGTTTGGCGAGCATGGCCCACTGCATCAGTCGCAGGTTGCTGACCTCCGGAAGGACGATATCGACCTCCACACCGCGCAAGGCAGCCAATTGCAGAGCAGACGAAAGGGAGGTGTCCGGCAGAAAATACGGCGTGACGATCCGGACGCGCCTCCTCGCCTGCGAAAGCGCCGCCAGAAGTGTCCAGCGAACCCGCTCGAAGGCCTCGTCTGGCCCAGACGCAATCCCACGAGCCGGCACCCCGCCCACCCCCTCCAGCAGCGGCAGCAAGACGTTACTGGCCAGGGCTTCTCCGGAGGCGAAGGTCCAATCAGCGGCAAACGTTCTCACCATCTCCGCCACCACAGGTCCCTCCAGCCGGAAGTGCACGTCGTTGATGCCTGCGGAAGGATCGCCGCTCAGGTGTCCGTTGCGGATGTTCATGCCCCCGGTGAAACCGATTGAACCGTCGATTACGAGAAGCTTGCGGTGGTTGCGCAGATTTGCGTAATGAATCGATAAAGGAAGGAAGCTCGGCAAAAACTCGGCGACGCTGACGCCAGATTCGCGCAGAACGCCCACAATGGAGGGCCGCGAATACCGGGCGCCGACACCGTCCACCAGCACGCGGACGACCACGCCGCGCTGAACCGCATGCTTCAGCGCCAGGACAAACTCGCGACCGATCTCGTCGCAATCAAAGATATAGGTGGCCAGACCAATCGTTATATTTGCCCCTTGGATGGCCTCCAGCATGGCGGCATAGGCCTCTCTGCCGCCGCACATCGGCCGGATCCGGTTCCCTAAGGTCAACGGCGCGTCGGTAATCCGGTCGAGCAGATGGGTTACGGACCGTAGATGACCGCTGCCGCGGGGCAGCTCCGCCGTCGCCCGGCGGGCGAAGTCGGGACCAAGCGCCGAACCTTTCCCGGGATCCGCCCGACGGCCGCGCAGGCCGCTGGCGCGCCGCCGGATGCGGTTGATGCCAAAAAGGAAATACAGCACGGAGCCGCCGAACGGCACGAGCCAGATCAGCCCGATCCAGCCGATCGCCGCCCGAACGTCGCGCTTGAACAAGACGGCATGGGCCGAAGCCACTGCAGCGACACCGATCTGAAATGCCGCCAACAGCGGCGGCCACACCGGTGCCAGCATCTCCATCATCGCAACCGTCCTGTTCTCACGGCCGCGTCTGCACTCTCGCGCTCAGCAAGCGGGGCAAGGCGTCACAGGCAGCCGCTCCTGCAACCACTGCTGAATACCACCCTCGACATTGTACACGTGCTGAAAACCAAGCTGAGCGGTGAGCAACCGTGCAGCTTTGCCAGACCTGTTGCCGCTGCGGCAGATGAGGATCACCGGCTGATCGCCCGGAACCGAAGCCGCCACCTTGTCCAGAAAGTCCGGCTCAAGCAAGCCGTCCGCGTCGAAAGCCGTGATCATCCGGCTGCCCGGCACGATGCCCGTGGTCCGCCACTCGTCTGCGCGGCGGACATCAAGAACGGCCACGCCCCTGCGCAGCATTTCGTCGGCCTCTGAGACGGAGATCTGCTGAACGTCGGCGCGAACCGAGGCGATGAACGCGAAGGCCACAAGGCCAAGAGCGACCGCAACGCGGCTTATATGGTAGTTGTTGAGCATGACGACCCGCCCCGTTGACCGACAATTGAGAATGGCACAATCGGGCACGCCCGCCCACCCTCCCTGCCATCCCGGCGCCGTGGCAGGCGCCGTTCCCTCGGCTGGGCCGGGCGGCAGGTTGGCCATTCGTCCGCTGCGGCGCGCAGGTGGCCGCGGCCGGTGGAGGATCCCGTCGGCCTCAGCGGTCACCTTCAACGTCACCTTTAACCTCGACTGATGGAGGAGCATCATGGCCTGGTCGATCGAACGACGGGCGGAGCATGTGGCGTTGATCACCATGATGACCAACAAGGTGAACGCTCAGAACCCGGCCTTTTTCGCCGACCTCCATCACGCCTTCGACCGGCTTGAGAGCGAATTCCCAGATTGCGCGGTCGTGCTGACGGGGGCGGGGCCGGTGTTTTCGGCCGGCCTGGACCTCGAGTATCACCTGCCGCTCTTCGCCCGCCGATCGATCCGGGAGGTCAATGCCTGGTTTGAGGCCTATCGCGCCACCAACCTGCGCATTTTCACCTACCCCCGCCTGACGGTGGCGGCGATCAACGGGCATGCCTATGCCGGAGGGATGATCACCGCGCTCGGTTGCGATCTGCGTATCGCTGCGGCGGGTGATCTTCGGTTCGCGCTCAACGAGGTGCTGATCGGCATCCCGATGCCTGCAGCCTACTGCGAGATCATCAAGTACGCCGTCGGCACGCGAGCGGCCAGCGAGCTGATCCTCTTCGGGCAGATCTACGACCTGCCAGGGGCCCAGCGCCTGGGTGTCGTCGATCGAATCGCCCCGCCAGAGCGCCTCATCGAAGAAGCCGTGGCCGCGGCCGGCGCGATCAAACCCGAATGCCATCCTGCTTTTGCATACGCCAAACAGGCGTTGCAGGCCGAAACGCTGCGAGCCATCGAGGACGCGCAGCGCCTCGATCTCGATCTGCTCGCGAGCCGACTGACCGATCCGGGCAATCTGCGCGCCCAGGCCAACGGCTACCGGAAGCTCAAGGACCGGGAACCGGGTTGGGTCATTGCGTCCCAAGCAACGGAATAGGCTATTGTCCGATCTCCCTGCACAATCGTGGCGAACTTGCGTTCCGGACGCGGAAGCTGAGGTGTCTCACCATGGCGATCAAGCTGCATAAATTCGGCGAAGCGTGGGGTTTGGCGGACCCCAGCCCGTTCTGCCTGAAGCTGGAGAGCTTCCTGCGGGAAGCGAAGATCGACTATGAGGTCGTCCCGTTCGACCCGCGGCAAAGTTTCCGCCGCGCTCCCAAGGGCAAGATACCCTTTATCGAGGACGAGGACGGAACGCTGATCGGCGACTCGACGCTGATCATCGGGCGATTGTCGCAGCGTCGGGGGATCGACCTGGACGCACCGCTCGACGAACGGGCGAAGGCGGCCTCCCATGCCTTCCGCAGAATGCTCGACGAGCACTTCTATTGGGTCGGGGTGTATGCGCGCTGGTGCGACGAGCCCGGCTGGTCGATGATCCGCGGCAGGTTCTTCGCCCGCATGCCGGCGTGGGTGCGGCCTGTGGCGACGGCGATGGCGAAGCGCGGCATGTCGCGCGCGCTGCAGGCGCAAGGTGTAGGCCGCCACGCGCGCGAGGAAATCTACAAGCTGGGCGCCGCCGACATGCGGGCGTTAAGCGCCTTGCTGGGTGATGACCTCTGGTTCTTTGGCGCCGACAAGCCAACGCTGCTTGACCTGTGGGCACATGCCTTCGTCGCCGAAATTACCGTGCCGCCGATCCCCTCGCCGCTGCGGGATGCCACGCTCGCGCTGCCGAACCTGTGCGCGCACGTCGAGCGCGTGCAGTCGCGACTGTATGGGGCTGGCAGCGCTCAGCCGCCGGTGGCAAAACCCGGATAGCAGGTCATGCCGCCATCCACGAAGATGGTGATGCCATTGATGTAGTCGGCCATGTCCGAAGCCAGGAACACGGCGACGTTGGCGATGTCCTCCGGCTCGCCAATCCGCCGGTAGGGAACGAGCTCCATCAGCGCGGCATAGGCCTCGGGCGTGCTCCAGGCGCTGGTGTTGATCGGGGTGCGGATCGCTCCGGGGCCGATCGAATTGACACGGATGCGGTGGGGCGCCAGCTCCTGCGCCATGCTCTTCATCATCATGAAGATGCCGCCCTTCGACGCGGCATAGTTGGCGTGCCCGGCCCACGGGATCACCTCGTGGACGGAGCTCATGCAGATGATCTTGCCGGCCGCGACCGACACCTCCTTTCGCACGCCGCGCCGCAGGAATTCCTTGACCGCCTCGCGGATGCAAAGGAACTGCCCGGTCAGGTTGATGCCGAGGACCGTGTTCCACTCCGACATGGTCATGTCGACCAGGGCCGAATCGCGCTGCAGGCCCGCGTTCGGGACGAGAATGTCGAGTGTGCCGAAGGCGTCCAGCGCCTTCTTGAACATATCGATCACCTCGATCTCCTTGGACACGTCGGCCTCGATCGCCATGCCGTGGACACCCTCGGCTTCGATCAGCCTGACCACCTCCTGCGCTGCCGCGTCGTTGGTGACGTAGTTGACGATGACATCGGCGCCGGCGCGCGCCATGCCGACCGCCACTGCCTGACCGATGCCCGAGTTGGCACCCGTGACCAGGGCCTTCTGGCCGGCGAGCAGCTTCGGACAACTCTTGTAGTTCGGCAGATCGCAGTTAAACCCGGCCGTATTCGCCACGTTGCAGTCCTCCCTTGATGCGAAGTTAGCAGCCCAAAGCGCCGTCAGCCCGGCGGAGAATAGAGTTCGTCGATCAGGTTGGCGATCAATCCGGTCCAGCCGGTTTGATGCGATGCCCCGACGCCGCGCCCCGTTTCGCCGTGAAAATATTCATGAAAAAGGATGTAATCCCGAAATTGCGGATCGTTTTGCAGTTGTTCGCAATCACCAAAGACCGGCCTCCTGCCGGAGGGATCGCGCAGAAAGATTCGGCTCAACCGATTGCAAAGATCGTCCGCTACTTCGCAAAGTGAGAGCATGTTGCCGGACCCCTTGGGGCACTCGACGCGAAAGCCCTCGCCGTAGAAGGCGTCGAACTTACGCAGGCTTTCGATGATCAGATAGTTCACCGGCATCCAGATCGGTCCACGCCAATTCGAGTTGCCGCCGAACATGGTGCTGTCGGACTCGCCGGGGAGGTACTTTTCCTCGGAACGGAAACCGTTGCATCTGAAAACATAGGGCTTTTCGAGGTAGGCGCGGGACAGCGCGCGAACGCCGTAGGGAGACAGAAACTCGCTTTCATCCAGCATGCGCTCGAGGACACGCTTCATCCGAAATGCGCGTGCGATCGCGACAAGGCGCCGGTTGTCTACGCCCGGCTGATTTGGACGGGAGACGAGGCGCGCCAGCTTCGGGCGGTGCTCGAGATACCATTCCATCCGACGCGTGAACGCCGGCAAGCGGCTCAGCTGCTCATCTTCCAGGACCTCGACGGCAAATAGCGGAATGAGGCCCACCATGGAGCGCAGCCTCAATGGCACCCGCTCGCCGGACGGCAGCACCAGCCAGTCGTAATAGAAGTGGTCCTGATCATCCCAAAGCCCGAGCCCCTCGCCGCCGAGGTTGGTCATCGCGCCGCCGATCAGCAGGAAGTGCTCGAAGAATTTGATGGCGACATCTTCGTAGGCCTCCTCGTCCTGCGCCAGTTCAAGGGCGATCCGCAGCATGTTCAGACAAAACATCCCCATCCACGAGGTGCCGTCCGACTGCAGCAGCGTTCCGCCGACGGGCAGCGGTGCCGAGCGGTCAAAGCAGCCGATGTTATCGAGCCCGAGGAAGCCCCCCTGAAAGACGTTGCGGCCGCGCGGGTCCTTGCGGTTCACCCACCACGTAAAATTCAGCAGCAATTTGACGAAGACCCGCTCCAGAAAGGCACGGTCCGGCGTGCCGTTGTTCTGTCGCTTGTCGATCTCGTATAGACGCCACGCCGCCCAGGCGTGAACCGGCGGATTGACGTCACTGAAGTTCCATTCATACGCGGGCAACTGGCCGTTCGGATGCATGTACCAGGCCTGGCACAACAGAACGAGCTGCTGCTTCGCGAACCGGGAGTCCAAAAGGGCAATCGTCACCAGATGAAACGCCCAGTCCCAGGCGGCAAACCAGGGGTATTCCCACGTGTCCGGCATGGAGATGACGGCGCCGGTGTTCACGTGGATCCAGTCGCTGTTGCGCCCGTGTCTGCGTGAATCCGGAGGCTTTGGCTGGGTGGGATCGCCATCCAGCCACTGCTGCACATCGTAGTGATAGTACTGTTTCGACCACAACATGCCGGCAAAGGCCTGTCGCTGAACGCGCCGGACGTCCTCGTCGGGGATGTGTTGCTGCAGGTCGCCGTAATACGCGTCCGCTTCGTCGTGGCGCCGTTGAAACACGGCATCGAAATCGGCAAAGGCATCCGCCCGAGGCCCACCGGGACACAGGCGAAGGCGCGCGATGATGTGACCGCCGGGCGGCACCGTACGCTGGAACAGCGCCGCAACCTTGCTGCCCTCCCCTGCCGGGTTGACGGCATTCTCGTCACCGTGGACCACCCGCGCGTCGATCCCGTCCTTGAAGTATCCCGGCCCCGCCGGCGCCCCGAAGACCCGCGTGACGTTGGTCTCGTTTTCGCAGAACAGCAGGGCCTCGGGCGCGTCGAAATGAATTGAGAATGTGCCCAGTTGATCGTGCTCAAAGGAGACCACATGCGGCCCGACCGCGCGAAGTGATGGCTTGCGCGCGCCCTCGCCCCAGCTCCAGGTGTTGCGGAACCACGCCTGCGGCAGGAGGTGGATCTCGGCGGCTTCGGGCCCTCGATTGGACACCGTGAGCCGCATCAGAATGTCCTCGCAGTCTGCCTTCGCGTATTCGATATCGACGTCGAAGTAGCGATTCTCAGCAAAGACGCCGGTGTCGAGCAGCTCATACTCCGGCTGCTGCTTGCTCCGACGCCCGTTTTCCTCAAGCAGATGCTCGTAAGGGAACGCCGCGTGCGGATACTTATAGAGCATCCGCGCATAGCTATAGGTCGGCAGCGCGTCCAGGTAGTAGTAGATCTCCTTCACATCCTCGCCGTGATTGCCCTGCCCGTTGGTCAGTCCGAACATCCGCTCCTTGAGGGTCGGATCACGCCCATTCCATAAGGCGACCCCGAAGCAAAGAAGCTGGCGATCGTCGCAGAAGCCGCCGATGCCATCCTCTCCCCAGCGGTAGGCCCGCGCGCGGGCATGATCATGGGGGAAGAAATCCCAGGC
>DAIQPV010000064.1:0-11578 GCA_036787145.1 Rhodospirillales bacterium | reverse complement strand
TGCGATCACTGGGGCCTGACGCCCGACATGGTGCTGCTGGCCAAGGCCCTGTCCGGCGGCTTCGCCCCGGTGGGCGCGATCCTCATGCGCCGGGCGATTTTCGACAAGATGTTCGACCGGATGGACCGGGCGGTGGTGCACGGCTCGACGTTCTCGAAGAACGACATGGCGATGGCCGCGGGGCTTGCCACACTGTCGGTTCTCGAAGAAGAGCATCTGGTCCAGCGCGCCGCGGACCTGGGCGAGCGGCTGATCGCAGACTTGCGCGCACGGCTGGGCGGCTTCGAGTTCGTCAAGGAGGTGCGCGGGCGGGGGATGATGATTGCGCTGGAGTTCGGCCCGCCGAAAAGCCTGAAGCTGCGTGCGGCCTATGCAATGCTCGACAAGGCGAACAAGGGCCTGTTCTGCCAACTCATCCTGATTCCGCTGTTCAAGAAGCACCGCATCCTGGCGCAGGTGGCGGGTCACGCCATGCCGGTGATCAAGCTGCTGCCCCCTCTGGTGATCGATGAGGCGGACGCCAAGTGGATCGTCGACGCCTTCGAGGACGTGGTGGGCGAAAGCCACGCGCTCGGCGCCGTCTGGGACCTGGGCCGCACGCTGGCCGGCCACGCGCTGAAGAACCGCGCCGGCGCCGGGTGAGCGCTCGTGTCCGTAGGGTGTGCTGAGCGCCAGCGAAGCGCACCATCCGCCCAGGATCATCTGCCCCGCAATGCGTCGGCGGGAAAGGTGGTGCAATTCGCTGCGCTCATTGACACCCTACCTCATTGACGCCCTACGCGTTGGGGTCATCGGAAATCCTCTCCCCCGCGGCCGGCGCGGGGGAGAGGAGCTGCCGAGCCTCCCTGCGGACCTGCAGCGTTTCTGGCGATGCCGGTTGCCTCTACCACGACCGGGTGGGCTTACGCACGCCAGCCGGAGCGATCGCGAAAACCGCCCCGGTCCCGTATCACGCGGCGCCTTCGAACTCCTGCTCTCTGGATCCGCCGCGCGCGAATTGTCTCAGCAATGTCCTTTGTCGCCCCTTCCCGTCCGCGGCATCGCTGCTGAGCGCCCGCGAGGCGCGCACCAGCCGCCGCGGGTCGGGACTCTGCGCTTCCTCATCGACCGACCCGCCGCCGCCTCCGGCCTTGCACAGCGAGCGCAGAATAGCACTTCGTTCCAGCTTATCCCGGTAGAGGGAGAGATGGCGGGCGGACATCGGCCGACCGTGCCGCGCCAGCTCGATGACCGTTTCCGCGGCGAGCCGCCCGGAGGTCAGAGCCAGCGTTGCCCCTTCCCGAAGCACGGGCGAACCCGGCTGCATCGCGTCACCACACACGAGCCAGCCCTCGCCGAACAGTTTCGGCCGCACCCGGTATCCCCCCTCGGGAGACAGCACCGCGGAAAAGTCCACCACCTCGCTGTCTGCCAGCAGCGGCCGGATCGACGGATGCCGCTTGAAGCACGTCAGCAGCTCCGACGGTGTAAGCTCGCTCTTGACGATGTCATCGACCAGGCAACCAACGCCGAGCGACAGCGACTCGCGGTTGGTATAAAGAAATCCCTGACCGGAGACGCCGGCGGCAAAGGTGCCGGCCACCTCAAAAACGACTCCGTCATCGCCCTGCACCTTGAAGCGCTCTTCCAGCAGAGTGCGCGGCAACCGGCGCAGTTCCTTGACGGTGAGGGCCACGCTCTGCGGATGCACATCCTCGCGGAGCCCGGACTGCCGGGCCACCAGGGATTCGACGCCCTCGGCGAGAATGACAGCGTCGGCGTAGAACTCGCGGCCACCGGCGGTTCGGACGCCGATCACCCGCCCATCGTCCTCGCGGATCACTTCGGCGACTGTCGTGGCAAAGGAAACGCGAACGCCGGCGCCCTTCAGCACCGAAGAGAACCAGGCGTCGAACGGCGCGCGCAGGACGGTGTAACGGTCCGACGTGGCGCTGCTGGTGCTGGTCCAGTCGCGGGTTCCGGTGTGAGCGGTCTCGTCGAGCGTCCAGACATACCGCTCGACGATGTAGCGCTCGAGCGGCGCCTGGGTCCGAAAATCGGGAACAAGCTGCTCCAGCGCCGGCCCCCAGAGCAGCGATCCCTGCCCGCTCTTCGCGCCAGGATATTCCGCCCGTTCAAGCTGGAGGACATCCAGATCCGCCTTGGCCAGGGTCAACGCCGCACTGTTGCCGGCTGGCCCGGCTCCCACAACAATCACCTCGAAATGGTCGGCCATTGGCCGCGCTCCTGCTCCAGGCTCCCTTCGTTTCGGTTCGATCCAGTCCCGCCTTTCCGGTGCTGGCGCTTTGGCTTCGCCCCTTAAAGCAAGCCCGGTTTCCCTGCTTGGAAGCGTTCGAATTCCGTCGTCAGGATGGCGACGTGCTCCCGCTCCTCGGCGGCCAGTTCGCTATAGAGCTGGCGTTCGGCCGATCCCTCCGGCGCCCCTTCGCCCCGCTCGCTGAAGAACTGCACCGCGCGTTCCTCGAACGAGATGGCAATCCGGATGAGGTTCGCTGGATCTTCCGGGCGATTCTCCAGGCCTGCGTAAATCGTTGCCCGCTCGACCTGAAAGTCGGGCGACGGCTCCGGAACCTCGGCATGGTAGCGCCGCGCCAGCGTGTTGATGTGCTCGCCTTCCATCGCCGCAAATCTGCCGAACAGCTCCCGCAAGGCCGGATCTGCGGTCTGGTGCGCCGCCCGGCTGTAGAAGGCACGCCCCCCGAGTTCGATCTCGAAGGCCACGCGGATCGCGTCCAGCGCCGCGTCGTCGGTGATTTCCGGGCGCTGCAGCATGGTCAGTTTGCCCGAGCACAGCGGACACATTCCGTAAGGGAAGGCGAAGCCTTCGCTGACCTTGCCGCAGTCGTCGCACCGCCATTGCAGCGTCGCCGCGGCGCAGCAGACATACTGCTCGTCCCCCTCGATCGGCTGATGGCATTTCGGGCAAAAAAGCCGGCTCTCCTCGTTCACATGCATGTCAGCGTCCCTTTGTCATTCATTCTGCTGCCGAGGCCGACATCACCGGGGCGCTCTGCGGTGGGGGAACGAAGCAGTCGATCTCCTCGGACGAAACAGGCCATTTGCGATCCTGATCGCCGAGATAGGCGGCGATCGCCTTGGCGGCTCGCCGGCCTGCCCCCATCGCCAGGATCACCGTGGCACCGCCGGTGACGATGTCGCCTCCCGCAAACACGCCCGGCAGGTTGGTCGCCTGCGTCGCGTCATCGGCGACGATGTAGCCCCACTTGTTGAGGCCAAGCCCGGCGGTCGCCTGGGCCACGATCGGGTTGGCATTGGTGCCCAGCGCGTAGATTACGGTTTCGCAGTCGAGCTCGACGAATTCGCCCGTCGGGACCGGTTTGCGGCGTCCTTTCTCATCGGGCTCGCCGAGAACCATCTTCTCCACCCGCATGCCGCGCACGTCGCCGCCCTCGTCGGTGTGAATCTCCACCGGCGTGTGGAGGAAGAAGAACTCGACCCCTTCCTCCTTGGCGTGGCGCAGTTCTTCGATGCGCGCCGGCGCTTCGGCCTCCGAACGCCGGTAGACGCAGCGCACGACCGGCGCCCCCAGCCGCTTGGCAACGCGCAGGCAATCCATCGCGGTGTTGCCGGCGCCGATGACGACGACGCTGGAGCCCAGGCCGATGGGCGTGTCGAGATAAGGGAACTTGTCGCCGCCCATCAGGTTGACGCGGGTCAGGAACTCGTTCGCCGAGTAGACCTGGCCGGCAAATTCGCCGGGAATGCCAAGGAACGACGGAGCGCCAGCGCCGGCGCCGACGAACACTGCGTCGTAGCCCATCTCATCCTTGAGCTGGGCGATGGTGAAGGTCTTGCCCACCACCTTGTTGGTCTCGAAGCGCACGCCCATGTCGCGCAGCCGCTGCACCTCGCGGTCGATGATGTCCCGGGGCAGCCGGAAGGATGGAATGCCATAGCGGAGCACGCCGCCCACCACGTGCAGCGCCTCGAAGACGGTCACTTCGCAGCCGTAGCGCAGGAGGTCGGCCGCCGCCGCCAGGCCGGCCGGCCCCGATCCGATGATGGCGACCCGCCCCAGCATGTGGTCGAAGCGCGGAGGAACCGCCTTTGGCGGACGGGCGTGATCGCCGACGAACCGTTCCAGCCGGCCGATCGCCACGCTCTCCATCTTCTTGTTGATGACGCACTGGCTTTCGCACTGGGTTTCCTGCGGGCAGACGCGGCCGCAGATCGAGGGGAACAGGTTGCTTTCGTAGATGACCCCCAACGCTCCATCCAGGTCGCGCACCAGCAGGTGGCGAATGAAGCGCGGAATATCGATCCCCACAGGGCATCCGCTGATGCAGGTCGGCTTCTTGCACTGGATGCAGCGCTCGGCCTCCTCGAAAGCATCGGCCAGGGCATAGCCCAGGTTCACTTCCTTGAAGTTGGCGGCGCGTTCCCGCGCGTCCCGCTCCGGCATCCTGACCTGGTGGGGCGAGAGCTGGGCCAGTTTCTTGTAGCCCCGCTTTTCGTCCTCGAAGAGCTGCTTCTCCAGATTGCAGATGTGGGCGTAGGATTCGCTGGCGTGCGACTCCTGCTGCTTGAACCGGCGCTGCCGGGCGATCAGTTCCCTGAAGTCCACCTGGTGGCCGTCGAAGTCAGGGCCATCGACGCAGGCGAACTTGACATCGCCGCCGACGGTGACCCGGCACGACCCGCACATCCCGGTTCCGTCCACCATGATGGCGTTGAGCGAGACCATGGTCTTGACGCCAAACGGCCGCGTCGTCTCGACGCAGGCATTCATCATCGGCAGCGGGCCGATGGCGACCACCAGATCGGGAGGATCCCGTTCGAGCAGCTCCTGCAGGGCGGCGGTCACGAAGCCGGCCTTGCCGTAGCTGCCATCGTCCGTGCAGACGACGAGGTCGTCGCAGTACCGGGCGAACTTGTCTTCCCAGAACACCAGATCCTTGCTGCGGAATCCGATGATCCCGGTGGTGCGGTTCCCGGCAGCCTTAAATGCGCGCAACTGTGGAAAAACCGGCGCAACGCCGAGCCCTCCCCCCACCAGCACCACATGGCCGACGTGGCTCACGTGTTGCGGCAGGCCGAGAGGGCCGACAAAGTCGTCGAAGCTGTCGCCCTGGGCGTAGCGATCGCGCATCTCCAGCGTGGTCTTGCCGAGCGACTGGACCACCATGGTGATCGAGCCCGCCTCGCGATCGTAGTCGGCGACCGTCAGCGGAATCCGTTCGGAACCCTCGTGCAGCCGAAGCATGACGAAATGGCCCGGGAGCGCGGACCGAGCGACATCCGGCGCGTGGACCTCCCAAAGGAAGGTGGAATCAGAGAACGCCTCGCGGCGGATGATCGTGTACATGACCGATCGGCCCTCGCTTTAACTCCAGATATGGGGACGCCGCCTGTCAGGCGCGTGCGCGCCAGCCGCGACGGATCATTCGTCGGCCGGTTGTCGTCGTGTGACCGCCGAAAGCGGAACAAAGACGCGGCCTGAAGGTGCTTCCGGCTTTGCGTGCGCCTCTTTCAGGACCTTGAACACGCGCTCGGTCAGCGGATCGGATCGGACAAAGTCGTCGTAGGCGCGCGTCATCAGCTCCTTGATGACAGCAGGGTCGGCCGCCTCTCCGGGATCCTCAGCCTGCGCAAGGTAATCGTGGAAGCGCTGCAGAATATGCAGTCGAGAAACCCGCACGACGTGGGGGTCATAAGGGATCGCGAAATACGTCAGAAACTCTTCGGCCGTCTCAAGGTCGCGAAGCTCCGCCGGCAGGGCAATCGGCATCAGGCGGCCTCCTCGCGCAAGATGCGCGTTCGTTCCCAAAACTGCCGCAGCACGTTGGCGGACGGAGGCGCCTTGCGCATCTCGGCCCAGCGGCGAACGAGGATCAGCACGGCTTCTCCCTGCAGAGGATCAAGATCCAGTTTCAGTTCAGCAAAGGCGTGACGGACGGCCGCAATGCCCGAATGTTTCCCGAGCACGACGCGATGCTCACGGCCCACCTGCGTGGGATCGATCGCCTCATAGTTGGCGCGATCCCGGATGAGGCCATGGACGTGGATGCCCGCCTCGTGGGTGAAGACAGCCTCGCCGACGATGCTCTTGCCGGCAGGAACCGGCCGGCCCGACGCGCCTGCGACCAGTGCCGAAATGCGGGGCAACTGCCTGGCATCGACCCCTGTCGTGCGCCGGTAAAGCTGGTGAACGGCGACCACCACCTCTTCGAGCGGGGCGTTTCCGGCGCGCTCACCCAGACCGTTGACGGTGGTGCTGACATGGGTTGCACCGCCCCGCACCGCCGCCAGGGACGTCGCCGTCGCCAGGCCGAGGTCGTCGTGGGCATGCATCTCCAGTTCCAGTCCGGAGCGGCGGCGCATCGCCCGAAACGCGTCGAGCGCATCGAACGGGTCGAGGACGCCCAGGGTATCGGCGTAGCGAAAGCGGGCGGCCCCGGCGGTTTCGGCCGCCTCCACGACGCTGGCCAGAAAATCCGGGTCGGCCCGCGAGGAATCCTCGCCGCCAAGGTGGACCCGCAAGCCCCGATCGCGGGCATAAGCGGTAATTTCAAGCACGTGCCCCAGCAGCCAGGCGCGGTCCTTGCCAAGCTTGCCGGCAAGCTGCCGGTCGGAAACGGGCACCGAGACATTCACCGTCGTCAGCCCGCAGGCAGCGGCCGCATCGATGTCGGCCCGCAGAGCGCGGCACCAGCCGATCGTCTTGGCCCTAAGCCCCAGGCCCAGGACCCCGCCGATCCCCTCGCACTCGTCCGCTCCCATCGCCGGGATGCCGACCTCCAGCTCGGGAACCCCCGCGTCATCGAGAGCGCGGGCGATTGCCAGCTTCTCCCGACGGGTAAAGGCAACGCCGGCGGTCTGCTCGCCGTCACGCAGAGTGGTGTCGTTGATCACCACCGTGCTGGACCGGCAGGACGTGGAGCGATCGATCTTCATGACGAAAACGACTTCCCGCACGAACACGCACCGTTCGCATTCGGATTGTCGAAGACAAAGCCGGAGCTTTCCACACCATCAACGAAATCGATCGTCATCCCGCGGATGATCGGCACGGTGTACGGATCCACAAAAAGCCGCACGCCGTCGTCCTCGTAAACTTCGTCGCCTTCATGAGCGGCGGTATCGAGGCCCAACTTGTATTGCAGCCCGGCGCAGCCTCCCTCCTCGACCATGATGCGCAGCCCGGTGGCGCCATCGGCGCTGTCTGCCACCAGCCTTCGGATCATCGTCCTTGCCGTCTCGCTGAGCGCCACCATGGGATGTCTCCTGCCGCCGCCGAACCGCCAACGCCGAAACACCAAGCAAACGCCGTGCCAACCCCTAACAGACTGCTTCTGGACGAATTGCTGATTCGGACCGTCGGGAGATGTCGCACATTTCCGCGCCGTTGTCGGAATGTGGACAGGATGAGAGCACCACCAGGCTCCCCTTGGAGATCACCTGCGCCTGTTCCACGACCATGGCGCGCATTTTCAGGCGGAGTTGCCGGGCGGGGTGAAGCCTGCGAATGCCTTCAAGTCGTCGAGCAGCGACCGGTCGGTGATGATGCGCGGAACCTTGTTCTGTCCGCCCAGCTTGCCCCGCCGCTTCATCCAGCCGGCGAAGGTGCCGGGGGTGACGGGGTGAATGGTGGGCGGGCGCATGCCGAAGTCGTTGCTGCGGTGAGCCTGGTAATCCTCGTTGAGGCCGGCAAGCGTCTGGTCGAGGACCTCGGCGAAGCGATCGAGAAGCGGCGCCGGCGGTGTGGATTCCATGAACTCGACGATGAACAGATGCCCCCCCCGCTCATCACTGCGCGACGGGTAAAGGGCCCCTGCGGACCAGTCGGCAATGTTGGCGCCGATCGCCGCGGCCGCGCTGGCCACGCCGTGCTCCAGTTCCTCGCCGATGAGATGTTCTCCGAACGCCGAGAGGCTGTAAGACGTCCGGCCGGTGACCAGCAGCCTGGGCGGATTCCGCTCCACGAACCGCACGGTATCGCCGATGACGTAACTCCACAGCCCGGCGCAGGTGGACAGGACGATCGCGTAGTTCACTCCCGGTTCGAGATTGCCAACCCAGTGGCGGGTCGGACTGGGATCTTCCAGCTCCGAAACCGGCACGAACTCGAAGAACAGGCCGTTGTCGCAGATCAACCGCAGCCCTTCGCCATCGCCGCGGTCGGCGACAGCGATAAACCCTTCGCTCGCGGGATAAACCTCGCGGGTCTCGGCGCGGCTGCCCGACAGCCACTCCGAGAAGGCGGCCCGATAAGGCTCGAACGACATACCGCCGTGGACCAGCAGCTCGAGGTTTGGGTAAAAGGGCACCAGCCGCCGGCCGGCCTTCGGATCGAGCGCCGCCAGCCTTTCCAGAAACAGCAGCAGCCAGCTTGGCGTCCCGCCGAGCGCCCGGATGTCCACCTCGAGCGAGGCCGGCGCGAACGCGGCAATCTTTTCCTCCCAGTCGGCGATCGTTTCCAGGTCTCGCGGCGGGAAGTAGAAGGGACGAGCCCACAGCGGCACCGTGCGGCCGGCGATGCCGCTGAGATCGCCGCTCCAGACGCCGGGGGCCAACGGAATGAGGGCGGTGCTGCCTCCCAGCATGAAGTTTCGGCCGTCAAACAGCTTGCTCGCCGGCCGGTTGACAAGGTGGTGCGTCACCAGGTCCATCGTCGCCCGGCGGTTGGAGGCGATCATCTGCCGGGTGCACGGAATGTATTTGGTGGCGCCGGTGGTCGTGCCGGAGGTCTGTGCGAAAAACGGCACGCGGCCGGGCCAGGTGCAGTCGACCAGCCGAGGGAACTCCGGCTGCCAGTACTCGCGCCACAGGTCTTCCCAGCGACGAAGCGGAACAGCCCGCTGGTACTCCCCGATCGTCGACAGGGCGGCGAATCCGTGATCCCGCCCGAAGCGGGTTCGACGCCCCTGCGCCAACAGCCACTGCAACTGCCGGCGCTGCGCCGCCGCGGCATCCTGGATGGCCAGCTCGCGGGCGCGGCGGCGCGTATAGACGCGCAACAGCGGCGTCCCGTTCAGTTGCCAGTGCCGCCGCCGGCGGCGCTCCCGCCCACCTCCACCCCGCCCGGGCGCGCCGTCGCTCAAGGCTGGAACTCACTGGCGAACCGGATGTTCATATCAGCCAAACCTCCAGGCCAGCAGATCTGGAACGCAGCAATCTCCTAACAGCTCCTTGGCGGAGACGCCCGAAAGAAGTGAGCCGGCCTTCCACGGACACCGCCACGCTCCCCGGGATAGGCGGTGGATCACTGGCCCCCCGGCGTCTCGCTAATGGGAGAAATATGGTAGCGTTGCCCGGCACGAAGCGGTGCCAGCGCGCCATACAATCGTTAGCCAATTCATCCGGCGATCATTCGTGCTCGCGGCAGCAACGAGGGGAAGAGATGAGCAAAAAACTTGATGTCATCATCGAGGCGTGGAGCTACGGCGATTCGATTCCGGAAGAATACGCATTTTGCGTGCCGGCGGACGAAGGCCATATCACCATGGGCCCCAACCTGAGCCCGGCAATCCGCTGGTCGAGCGTCCCGGCCGGCACGAAAGGCTTTGCCTTAATTTGCCACGACCCCGACGTTCCGTCTCGTCCGGATGATGTGAACAAGGAGGGGCGCGTGGTCCCCGCCTCCCTTCCGCGGGTGGATTTCTATCACTGGGTGCTGGTTGACATCCCTGCCGAAACGCGGCGGCTCGAAAAGGGCGCCGATTCCCAAGGAACAACGCCGCGGGGCAAGAAGCCCGGGCGCGGACCGCACGGCCTGCGCGGCATCAACAACTACACCGACTGGTTCGCGGGCGACGCCGAGATGAGCGGCGACTACGGCGGCTACGACGGGCCGTGCCCGCCATGGAACGACCAGATCGTCCACCATTACCACTTTACGGTGTATGCCCTGGATGTCGCCAAGCTGAAGCTGCCGCCGCGCTTCGGCGGCGCCGAAGCATTGGCCGCTCTTGATCAGCACGTCCTCGCTCAGGGCGCCTGGATCGGAACGTACACGCTGAACCCGGAAATACGCCGCCGCTGAGCTTACACGCCATCCGCAATGAGGGGCCTTAGGCGGCGCACTCCTGTGTGCCGGCAAGGACTTGCGCTTGGACTGCCTTTCACATACCTCAGGTGCGTCGGATGCCCAACGGGGTCCGACGCCACCCCGGGGAGCAACACGACCGGGGCGGCTTTCGCACATTGCTTAGCGCAAGGAGGATGTGACGTGATGACGACCTTCGATTTTGCCCCGCTGTTCCGCTCGACCGTCGGCTATGACAGGCTGATGAACCTGCTTGAGAATACTGGCCAGTGGAGCGAGCCGGGGAGCAGTTACCCGCCCTACAACATCGCGCGAACGGGCGAGGACCACTACCGGATCACGGTGGCGGTGGCCGGCTTCGGCGAGGACGAACTCTCCGTCGAGGCACGCGACAACGCGCTGCTCGTGGAAGGGCGCCGGAAGGAGACTAATGGCGGCCAGGCATTCCTGTACCGGGGCATTGCTGGACGCTCGTTCAAGCGGCAGTTCCAGTTGGCCGATCACGTCAAGGTGGCCGGCGCTCAACTGCAGAACGGTCTCCTGGTGATCGAGCTGGTCCGCGAGGTCCCGGAGGCCATGAAGCCCCGGCGCATCGAGATCAAGACCGGTGCGCCCGCAGCGATCGACGTCGCCAATACGTCCAGCGCCGAAGACGTCCGCCAAGTCGCCTGATCTTCGGACGCTTCGTTTCCCTGCAGGGGCGCCCTGGCGCCCCTGTTTTCCGTTGTTGTGCCTGCGGGCTTGAGCCGGCCGCGTCAAAGTCCGCTGTGCGCGGGAGACGGGGCGGAGTCCCTCTCCCTCTGCCATCGGATAGCGGCACCGCACGACGGGGGGCACTGCAGGCGTCCGCAAACGGAGATAGCCGGCGGCCGGAACGCAGAAAAAGCATTTGTCATCGAGGCCCACTTGGCGTGCACTTGCTCGACGAAAGGGCAGTGTTTGGCAGGAAGCTCAGATGGATCGGTCCCCGGACCCCGCCCTCCGCGCGGCGCAAGCGGCAAAGGCGGCAGAGCAGCGGTTTTTGTCCCTGCCGGCGAGAACGTTCATAGACGAACTGTCAACGTCGTTCGCCGCCGCCGAGGCAGAATGGGAAGCTGCCGACGAAGCATTTGCGGACGCCACCCCGATTTCGCCCCAGGGGGCGTTGGCGAAGGTGCAAGCGCTCGCCCATCTGCTTGCTGATCTGGGGGATAGCAGCCTGGAGATGCGGCATCTCCGGACTCTGCGGGCCTACATCCAGGGCCTGATCGACGAGCCGGGAAGGGAGGGTCGCCACCGCTTGCCGGCCTGCCCTGACAAACAGGCTTGAGGCGGGCGGGGTTGACCCGGACCGACCGCTTACGGTCTGCGCAGAGAAGGCTCAATGCGGTTCAGCGCAAGGTCTTCAGGTAAGCGACCAGATCGGCCCGTTGCGCCGGGTCGTCGATATGCAGTGTCATGCCCGTGTCGCGCCCGCCTGCGAAGCCGCGCGGGTCGGCAAGCCAGCGATTCAGCGCGTCGTCGTCCCAAATGAAATCGGCACCCTTCAGGGCCTTGTATTTGCCGAAGAACGGCGCCGTGCCCGCTTGGCGG
>DAIQPV010000063.1:0-11579 GCA_036787145.1 Rhodospirillales bacterium | reverse complement strand
GCGCGGCAAGGCATCCGCCGCGAGCATGATCAGGCACAGCAACAGCCGCACCGTATCGCCGGGAAGGACGGCCTCGCCCGACGAGCCGTTGGCGTTCGCCTGCCAGTCGAACCGAACACGGCCGCCAAGCAGGTAGCCCTCCGCCAATTCACGCGCCTGCCGGCAGGTCAGTCCGGCCCAACGGTTGCCAACCTGCCCGAAGACAGCGCGGAAAAAAGTCAGGCGGCCGGCCAGCTGGCGTCCGCTTTCGACGATCAGATCACGGACATCGCCGGCCTCATCTTCGCCGTCTTCTCCCATCAGCTCGCCGCCGGCATTGATCGCGGCTGCTGGCCCGATCAGGTCGTGGCAGAGGCGCGAGCAGAGCAGTTGCCCCATCTTCAGAGCGATGGCGTCATCGATCGCCAGCTTCGCCTCACCGGATGCCGGGGGGGGCGCAAAAGGCGAGGTCTGAGCGAGAGGAGAGGCTTGCGTCTGCATGGCCACACCGAGTTTCAATTTAAGAGTGCACTATTAACATAACACACAACTTAATACAAATTGCTGCCACTCGTAAAGAGGGCATCGCGCACTTATGAAACATTTTTTAGTTGTATAGAGCAAGCATGGTCACGCCGGGGCTCGCTTTGGCGCGTCGGCCCTTCAGTAGTCCCATTTCCACTTCAGGCCGAGGGCCCCCTGGGTGCCGCTCGTGGCGGTCTGGTTGATCTCGCTCTCAACGCTGATCCCTGGCGCGATTTCGATCTCGACGCCTCCGGTTTTCGAGCCATCCGATAAGCCCTGCTCGGCGCCGATATAGATCTGGTCGCTGACGTAGCTGCCGAGGGCGAGGCTGGAGCCTTCGCCAGAGCGGCTCGGCTGGATTGCCAGGGTATCCAGTCCGAGAAACGTGCGGACAAAACTGAACACATTCTCTCCCGTGCTTTCGCCGCGGGCCAGGGCTTCCAGAGCCGCCGCCAGTTGCACCGCCTCTACCGGCCCCAGCTTTGCGGAGCTCTTGTTGAACAGGACCTGCGACAAGACCTCGCTTTCGGGCAGGGGCGGCTGCGAGGTGATGGCGATCTCCGGCTTGGAGGCAAAGCCGGTGATTGCAACGAACGCGGTGATCTCGCTCGACTGATACTCCGCCAGGGCATTGATCAGCGGGTCGATCTTCTCCGATCCGGTGAAGGAGACGACGCCGCGCTGCAGATCGAACCGCTTGCCCGCGAGGGAGAGCGTCCCGCGCACCAGGGAAACCTCGCCGCTGATCCGGGGCTTGGCGGACGTTCCGCTCACCGTCAGGTTGCCCGACCATTCCGACTCTAGTCCTCGCCCGCGAACGAATACCTTGCGGGGCAGCGAGACCGAGAGATCGAGAGCGAGAGCGACGGGAGCAGCGCTGCCCCCGGCATCGTTTGGCATAAATCGCGCCTGGCCCACCTCTGTCACCGGCAGAACGATCACCGAAGGCGGCAGCCGATCGATGAGACGGATGTCGATCTGCCGCGATTCGATCTTGCCCGAGAGCTTGGGAATTTCGCCGGAGCTGTCCATGGTCAGGTCGAGGTTCAGCGCGGCGGTCACGTCGTCGCGCCGGACAAGCGTCGCATCGTCGGCTCGCACGTGCAGCCGCCCTCGCATCCCGCCATCGGCTGGCAGGATCACCTCGCCCTCCCCGTCAATCCGTCCCGCGCCACCGTCGGCACCCGTCAGCCGCAGAACCAGCGTCCGCCGGTCGCGCGCCTCGAACCGGGCTGAAAGGTTGTCGATCAGCGTCGCGGAAACAAAGTTCTCGTAAAGGCCGTCGCGCAAATCGATCCCGCCGTCCACCTGCGGGTCGGAAAGACTTCCGCCGACCCCAAGAGCGCCCGTCACGCGGCCTTCAACGCGCTGATCATCAAGCGCCAGCAGGAGTGACAGCCGCTGGAGGTCCGCCTCGATGCCAAGCCGACCGTCGATCGGCGCATCCCGATCGATGACTGGTGCCGTCGCCCCCGCCGGCAAACGGACGGGCAGCCGTCCCGCCAGGGTCAGTCGATTGCCGTTCGGCCCGGATGCCATGCCATCGACCTGAAGGGCGCCCGCGCCCAGGTGCAGGTCAACGTCAGCGTTCAGACGAGCTTCGTCGGTGAGCCCGGCCTGATCGAAACCGACCCCACGCAACCGCAGATTGCCGGTCCCCACGGTCTGAGCCTGCTCGCTCCGCAGCGCAAGCTGGGCGCTCAGCGTCCCATGCGCGGGAGCCGCCTCGGACAGCGCCCGCGCCATGCGCAAGGGCAGCGCCTCTGCCCACAGGGTAGCAGCGGTGTTTCCAGGTGCTAGTTCGCCATTGGCCAACAGGCGGCCATCCCCAACGGCAAGAGCCAGACCCTCGAGCGAGAATTGCCCCGGCGCAACCACGATCCGGGCCGGCTGGGACAAGTGGACTGCTTCGCCGGCGACCAGCCCCCGAAGCTGCTCGACATCGACATGCACGGAATTCTCCGTCCGGACAATGCTCGAGACCACTTCGAGGTGCTGGGCCTCCGGTTCCTGGCCTTCTCCGGCAAGCCTGAGCCGGGCACGTGCCGGCGTTCCCGCAGCATCGAGGACGATGCGACGAAGGGCCACGGGGCCGCCGATCTCGTCCGCCCGAATGGCCACGGTGAACTGCGGATCGGCAAGGGCGTTGCGGACGGTCGCATCGCCGGTGAGGCTGGTAACGCGCAACTTCTCTTCGCTGCCTTGCCGCAGCGAGAGGGGGCCGGCGCCGAGGGTGGCCGCGATGGTCTGCCTTCCGTCCTCCGGCGTCAGCCGCACGTCGATGTGAAGCGGACCCTGAAGCGCGGTTTCGCCGAAGCGCATCTCCGAGCGTGGCGGCTGACTCGAAGCGCGGAGCGTTCCGGTGGCGAGCGGACCCGCCAGATCGGCCCGGATCGCCCCCTCCAGTGCGACCCCGAGGCCGCGCGCCGCAAGATGCTCGATCCGCAGCCAACGGTTGTTCTCCAGCGCAAAATCCGTGGAGGCCAATACCGGACCCTCGCTCGTCCGGCCGTCCAGCGTCAGCCGTCCGGCCGGCCGCGAGACCGCGTCCGCCACACGCAGGTCAGCGGTGGCCGTTGCGACCGAAACGTCGCCGACAGCGCCATCATCGAGACGCGCTACGAGCGCGACCCGAGGATCGGCCGGCGCGCCCTGCGCCTCGGCCTGCAGCGTCGCCCGGCCCCGCAGGGGGCTCCCCACAGCCGCCGACAACGGCGTAAGCGAAGGCACGGTGAGCAGCAGCCTGGCATCGAGATCGTTTGGTTGATCGGAGAGGCGGAGATGACCCTCGCCAGAGACGTTGCGTCCTGCCAGCCGCAGGCTTGGCGCATCCAGGCCGGCCTGATCGCTCCAAAAGAAGGGCACGTCGAGCCGCGGTGCAGGGCCGAATAGCGCATCGAGGGCCGGGATCCCGGCCGTGAGATTGCTGCCCTGGCCCTCAAGCCGGCCGCTCACTGCCGGAGGCCGAAGCGTCCCTTCCAGCGTCGCGACGAGACCAACGCCGCCGCTTGCCGCCGAGCCGGCCGGCGCGGCGATCGCCTTCAGGTCGTCGGCCTGCAGGTTGAGCTGTGCAGCAACGCGCTGATCTTGGAGTCCGACGCTGCCCTGACCCGCCAGACGAATCGACCGGCCATCGACCGACAATGACTCCACCGTCAGCCGCGTTTTCGCCGCGTCCAGCCAGGCCTTGCCGCTGAACGCCGGTGCCTCGCCCAACGCCGCCTGCAGGGAAGGCTGATCGAGCTTCAAGCCGGCCAGCGTCCCGCCCAGTTCGACGGTAGCGAACGTCGGTTGCCCCGCCGCCGCGTCGCGTTCCTCTGGCGAGACCGATGCCTTGGCCAGAACCTCCAGCCTTTGAGCGCGCACCCGTGGGCCCGTCAGGCCGTCGAGCGCGAGGGTTGCGGTTACCGCGGGCTCCCGCGTCGTACCGCTGGCGACTGCGTGGACGGCCGCGCGGTCGAACCTCAGGGCGCCCAGACTTCCAGGAGCAACCGCCGCGTTCTCGATCGACAGATCGGTCCGAAAGGCCAGGTCCCCGTCGGCGGAAAGCCCGCCATTTCCGGTGAGCAGAACCCCACGGCCGGTGAGTTGCAGCGCCTCGACAGCCACGGCGCCCTCCCGATCCTGCCGGACGGTTGTCTCCACACGAAGTCCATCGGCCAGAACCGGCGCCAGTTGCGGCAGCAATTTCGGCTCGATGTCGGCGTTTCCGGCAATGCTCAGGCGAAGCTCACGACCCCATTGCAGAATGACGTCCGAGGTAACCCGACCCAGGCCGCCTGCGCTCGCCGCCAAGTTGCCCTGCCAGTTTTCGAAGGGGCCACGTCCTTCGAGGCGGACGGCGAGCGGAGTCCGGGATTGCAATCCAAGGAGGCTGCCGACCAGTCCGCCTTCCGGTTCGTCGATCGAGGCGGCGACCTCGAGAATGCCCCGCTTTGGATCCACGTCGGCGTCCAGCAACACCGCGCCGCCTCCGGCATCGAGCGGCAAGACGGCGACAGACGTGCGCAGATGCCCCGCCTCGCCTGCCCGGTCGTCAGCCGCCGCCAGCTGGCCCTCGATACCGAGCCGCATCGCCCGGCCGGCCACCGGCTCCGCGAGCCGTAACTCTCCGACAGCAAGCCGATCGATCCGCACGGCGATCGGAAGATGCGGCAGCGGCGGCGGACCGGCAGGCTCCGAGGCGGGGGGCTCTTCCGAGGCCGGCGGCAGGTGCTGAAGCGCGACGGTGCGCGCCGAGATCTCGGTGACGTGCAGGCGCCCCGCCAGCAGCGCGGCTGGCCGCCACGACAGCAGCAAGTCGTCCACCGCAAGCCAGGTCCCCGCGGCGTCGGCGACTTCGATGTGATCCACCCGGAGCCGGGAAGGCAGGCCGGGTGCGATGCCGGTAATGCGCACGGCCGAGCCATCCGCTCCCGACAGCAGCCACTCGATGCCCCGGGCAAGGCTGTCGCGGCCGTCTTGCGTCTGGGTGATGCCAACGAGGATCAGGACGAGCAGCAGCAGCACCGCAGCCAAAGCGGCGACGCAAAGAGCACCCCCGACGAGGAGACGCCGGATGGGGATCGCCGCGGTCATGTCAGAACGCCTGCCCGAGACTGATATAGAATTGAAATGGGTCGTCCACAGCGCGGGGCGGGTTCAGCGGAAAGGCGATATCGAACCGCACCGGACCGATGACCGTAACATAGCGGGCGCCAATGCCCGCAGCCCAGCGCAACTCTTCCGACAGATCGGGATAAACCGAGGTGTAGACGTTACCGCCATCGACGAACGGAACCAGGCCGAAGTTGCCCCAGACCCGCGCCCGCAACTCCGCGTTCAATTCCAGCACCGAGCGGCCGCCCAGGGGATCGTGGCTATCGTCCAGCGGCCCGACCTTCTGAAACGGATAGCCGCGGATGGAGTCGCCGCCGCCGGCATAAAAGCGCTTGTTGGCTGGGATATCCTCGCGCGATTCGCCGAGGATCGACCCAACCTTGGTCCGCCCGGCGAGGACAAAGCGCTTCTCGGAATCAACCGGCTGGTATCCGGAGAGCGTGATGGCGCCGGAGAAGAACGACGCGGTTTCGTTGAACCAGCCGAAATAGGGCGTCGCCTCAAGTCGGAGCCGCATGCCTTCGCGCGGATCGAGCAGGCTGTCGGTGGCGTCGCGATAGAGTTCGCCCGGCATGCCCACCAGCGTCGAGGTGTTGGTGCCGTTCTCGTCCTTCAGTTGCGACCACTCCAGGGATCCGCCGATGGTGCCGGTCCAGGTTTCGCTGAGAGGTCGCCGAACCCTCGCCGACGTCGCGACGCCGAGTTCGTCGAACGCCTCCGTGGTCTGCCGGATGGCCTGCACATCCGCAAGCATATCCTGGTCGGGCCGCTTCCAGTCCGGGAGGGTGAATTTAACCGTACCCTGCTGCCGGATCTCTCCGACCTCGATCGTTACACGCAGGTCTTCGCTGTTCCCGAAAAGGTTGCGGTGCTCCCAGAAGACCTCGCCCGCGGGTCCTTCGCTCGTATAGTATTTTGCGCCTGCACCGACCGACCGCTGTCGTCCCTCGATGAGCTGGACAGTGATGGGCAGTTGCCCGCCGGCATCAGCTTCTTCCGAACGATCGACCACAATGGTGGAGAAAAGCCCCGTCTCGGCAAGCCTGCGCCGGAACGCGTCGACCTTTCGCTGGTCGTAAAGATCGCCCTGACGCCAGGGAATGAGCCGCCTGATGTAGCTTTCGTTGACGGTGTCGAGGCCTAGCAGCGTCACCGGGCCGAAGTGGGACACCGGTCCGGGATCGATACGCACGGTCACCCGCATGCTGCGGTCGTCGTGATTGACGATCACCTCGCGGTCCTCAAGCCCGGCGAGCGGGTGAGCCTCTTCCGCCAGCACGCCAAAGAGGCGCTGCTGCGCCGCGATGACGTCGGCGGCCCGCGCCCGCTCGCCAAACCGCAACCCCAGTGCCGAGGGCGGTGGAGGCTCTCGCGTGGCCCCCTCCGTCTCGCCTGCGAACGTCACGTCAAAGGACCTCAGCCGGTAGATGGGGCCGGTATCCACGGCAATGGTGATCGCCTGGGGGCTCGCCTGATCGTCGATCCGGTAATCGATCAGCGAATCATAGTAGCCTTCGGATCTCAGGACGGTTCGAAAGCGCTCGAAGTCGCCTTCGATGCGCCGGACCAGTCCGGCCTGGGTCAACGGCGGCTTGCTCGCCAGCGCGATCAGCTGCGAGCTGCGCTCCAGCAGCGAACGGATGTCGGCATCGCCGACGCCCTCGATCTTGACCTGGTAGGCCACGGGCGCGTCTGCCGGCTGTGCAGCCTCGGGAGGCTCGTGCTCCTGCGCTGAGGCCGGCCGGCTGCCGACGGCGACTGCCGCCAGCAGCGGCAGCGCCGCCAGCACGACAAGACGCCGGAACCATATCGCGACTGTTGGGTGCCGGGGCCCGCGGCGGAGTCTCTTAAGCCAGAGGCTACCGCCAACCCCGGCAACGGCGTCAGGACGCAACACGTCTCGAAGACTGCGCCCCGAAGAGGAAGGTTATCAACGAAGAGGCATCTGCCAGGCGATGGTGCAGGAAGTGCCGTGTTCGCTTCTGGTTTTCGTTGTCGTCGCGCGACCAGACGGCAAGCGTGGCAAGAAACAGCCAGGTCAGGCCGACCTCCTCCACTTCCCGCCGCGGCGACGCGTCGTCACAGCCGGCAGCCTCGCGAAGCCACCGGATCGTCCGTGACAAATTGAACGGCAACGGGAGCCAGTGATGCGGGTGGAACAGCCACAGCTTTGTCTTCAGCATGTCTACGGTCACCCGCCGGTGCGGAGACAGGCTCTCAACCCAGCGCCACAACACCGCTTCCAGCCGATCGCCCGCCGGCAAGGCCGCGATGTCCGGCGGCAGCGGCTGCTGCATAGCCTTCCAGCCGGACGCGAACCAGGCATCGGCCACGGCATCGAGGTCCCGGACATGGTTGCCGATCTCGCGCAGCGGCACCCCCAACTGGTCGGCAACGAGTCGCAGGCGCACGTTCTCCCAGCCGTCCCTTTCGGCCTGGTCAAGCGCGGCTTGAACGATGCGCCCGGTCAGCGCATCGTCGTCTGGCAACGTCTCGGACGCGGCGGCGGATCTCGCCATTTCGTGCCGTCCTCACATCCATCTGGGATCGCAATCGGAGATGCCGACCACCGCCTCTGCGGTTTCGGCTTGCTTTAATCAATCCTCGCCGGTTCTCATCCAGGTACCAGCAGAATTTTTCCGAGGTGGGTGGCATCCTGCATCATCCGATGCCCCTCGGCGGCGCTGGCGAGGGGCAGCCGGGCGTGGATCACCGGACGAATCCTGCCGGCTTCGATCAGCGGCCAGACGCGTTCGCGCAACGCCGCGGCGATGGCCGCCTTCCGCTCGACCGACTGCACCCGCAGGGTCGATCCGGTCAGCGTCAACCGTTTCAGCATCACCGGCATCAGGTCGATTTCGACCCGGCTTCCTTTCAGGAAGGCGATACTGACCATCCGGCCGTCCCGCGCCAGGGACGCGATATTGCGGGCGACATAATCGCCGCCGACGATGTCGAGGATCACGTTCACGCCCCGCCCGGATGTCTCGGCCTTGATCACCGCGGCGAAGTCCTCGGTTGCGAAGTCGATGGCGCGCGCCGCACCCAACCGCTGCAGCTCCGCGCCCTGCTCGCCGCGGCATGTGGTGTAGACGGTGTGGCCCAGCGCTGCGGCGACCTGAATCGCCGTCGTTCCGATGCCGCCGCCGCCGCCATGCACCAGCAGGCTCTCTCCGGGCGCCAGGGCCGCCCGCTCGAAGACGTTGGTCCACACCGTCATGAAGGTCTCGGGAAGCGCCGCGGCATCGACCAGGCTCAGCCCCGCGGGCACCGGCAGGCAGTGTACCGCCGGCGCCGTGCAGTATTCGGCATAGCCGCCGCCGGCAGCCAGCGCGCAGCAGGCCTCTCCCTCCCGCCAGCCCTGGACGTTCTCGCCGAGGCGGACGATCGTTCCGGAAATCTCCAGCCCCGGAAGATCGGTCACTCCCGGTGGCGCCGGATAGAGACCGCGCCGCTGGTACACATCCGGGCCATTCACCCCGGCCGCCTCGACCCGGATCAGCACCTCGCCTGCTGCCGGAGCCGGCGTCGGTCGCCAAGTGGGCTTCAGCACCTCCGGCCCCCCGGGCTCGCTGATCTCGACGCACGCCATACGCTCCGGAACCTGCATGACCTCTCCTCTTGCTGGGCTGCCTCGCGACTGAAATAGCGCGAAGCGCAGCGGCATCGCCAGCGGAAAGCCGACCTCGCGACCGCAAGAGAGGGGACGTTGCCGCCCGGCCGCAACGGACGGCTGGCGGCCGCCTGTCGGGCGGCTATACTGCCCGAAACCACCCGACGCCGCGCGACGACCGACGAGCGATCACCATGAATTTCGAAACCATTGCCTTCGTCGCATCCGAGCACGACGAGGCGAAGGCAGCCTGTGATCGGTTCCACCGGCGCTGGTCTTCGGTATCGCCGCACCGCGCCGATGTCATCGTCGCACTGGGGGGCGATGGATTTATGCTGGAGACGCTGCACCGGTTCATGGATCGATCGGTGCCGATCTTCGGGATGAATCGCGGCTCTGTCGGCTTCCTGATGAACACCTTCGATGAAGAAGGGCTGTTGGACCGCCTGCGCCGGGCCGAAGCGGTCAGACTGAACCCGCTGCGCATGCGCGCAACCGACGTCACCGGACGGGTGCACGAGGCTCTCGCCATCAACGAAGTGTCCCTGCTGCGCGAAACGCGGTTCGCCGCCAAGCTGCGCATCGAAATCGATGGCGTCGTGCGGATCGCCGAGATGATCTGCGACGGAGCCCTGCTGGCGACGCCCGCCGGCAGCACCGCTTACAACCTGTCGGTGAACGGCCCCATCCTTCCGCTGACCGCGCATGTTCTCGCCCTGACGCCGATCAGCGTGTTCCGGCCGCGCCAGTGGCGCGGCGCAATCCTGCCGCACCGGACCAACGTCCTGATGGAGGTGCTGTACCCCAAGCTGCGCCCGGTCAGCGCGGTAGCCGACTACACCGAAGTGCGCGACGTGCAGCAGGTCATCGTGCACGAAGATCGGACAGTCTCGCTCACCTTACTGTTCGATCCGGAGCACAATCTGGAGGAGCGCATCATCAAGGAGCAGTTCCTGCTGTCCCGCTCCTAGCGCCCATTCCGTCCACATCGACCCCCACCGCCTTCATCACCGAATCGAAGCCGTCACGACGAAGCAGCGCGGCGAGCTCGGCGGCGATGCGCTCGACGAGAGCCGGCCCCTGCCAGACGAGGGCGGTATAGAGCTGCACCAGCGTCGCACCGGCGCGGATTTTGGCGTATGCATCGGCGCCCGACGCGATCCCGCCGACCCCGATCAGCGGTATCCGGCCAGCCGTCAGCCGGCGAAAGTTCGCCAGAACCTCCGTCGAGCGGGCGAACAGCGGCCGGCCGCTCAGCCCTCCCGTTTCGCCGCGGGACCGGCCCCGCAGCGTGGCTGGCCGCTCCACAGTCGTGTTGGTCGCAATCAGACCGTCGAGGCCGAACTCCACTACCACGCCGGCGATATCGCCACATTCCTCTTCGGTCAGATCGGGAGCGACCTTCACCAGCAGCGGCGTCGCGCAGTGCGCCCGGTCGCGCGCTTCGCGCACCCGACCGATCAGCGCAGCCAGCGGCTCGCGCCGCTGCAAGGCCCGCAGACCGGGAGTGTTGGGGGACGATACGTTGACGACGAGATAGTCCACCAGCGGGGCCAGGACGGCGGCCACCTCGGCACAGGCCGCGGCGGGATCGATGGCGTCCCGGTTCGGGCCGATGTTGCCGCCGACAAGGCCCCGCCCCGCCCGCCCCCGACGCGTGGACAGCCGACGCGCGGACAGCCGGCGCGCAACGGCGTGAACACCGTCGTTGTTGAACCCCATGCGGTTGATGATGGCCTGATCCTCCGGCAGCCGGAACAGGCGCGGGCGCGGATTCCCCACCTGCGGCCGGGGCGTCACTGTGCCGATCTCAACAAACCCGAAGCCGCAGCGGAGCAGGGCGTCAGTCACCTCGGCATTCTTGTCGAAGCCCGCGGCGAGACCGATCGGATTGTCAAACCGCCTTCCCCACAAGGAGACCGCTAGTGCCGGATGCGGGGCCTGGCGATGGCAGGGCACCAGATCGAGACGGAGCGCGGTGATGGCGAGACGATGGGCGCGTTCGGCGTCCAGCAGGCGGATCACCGGGCCGGCAAGAGCATAAGGGTTCATGGGCCGCATGGAACGAGGAAGGTTTCCGGCTGCTGCTCGTCGCGTTACAGTGCGGCCAGGAATTTAGCGGCGAATGTCGCGGTTGTCGCCCATCACGAAGTTCGCGATGCCAGATCCCGTACCTGTGCTTTTCGCCAATGAGGCGTTCTACGTTGCCTTCGCGGGGCGCAATCTGCAGGCAATGAGCGAGGTCTGGTCCCGGTCCAGGCCCGTTACCTGCATCCACCCTGGAGCCTCGACGTTGCAGGGCCGGGACGAGGTGATCCGAAGTTGGCGGGCGATTCTGTCCAACCCCGCCTCGCCACAGATCATCTGTCGCAATGCCACCGCCCACCTGTTCGGCGAAGTTGCCTACGTCCTTTGCTGGGAGCAGATTCAGGACGCGTTTCTGATCGCGACCAACATCTTCGCGCGCGAAGAGGGACAATGGCGGATGGTTCATCATCAGGCATCCCCGGCGCCGCCGCCGGGCGAACTGCTGACGCCGCGCGCCAGCCCTCTTCAGTAGCCGGCTCCCTTGCGCCGCGGCACTCAGAGCGCCTGCCTGACGATGCGTTCCAGGCGGGATCGGTCGAGAACCGTGATTGATCCGCGGCCGAGATCAATCATCCCCTCGACCTCCCAGGATCTCAGCTGCTTGTTCACCGCCTCCCGGGACGTGCCGATCATCGCCGCGAGGGTATGCTGCTGGATGCGCACGCCGCAGCGTTTGCTGTCGTCCGTGGCGTCGGAGCGATGGTCCCACAGATAGATCAGCCGTTTCGCCAGGCGGGCGCGCAGATCGAGAAAATTGACGTCCTCGAGCTGCTGG
>DAIQPV010000062.1:0-11678 GCA_036787145.1 Rhodospirillales bacterium | reverse complement strand
GAACGAAGGTCGTGGTCGAGCCGCGCGCACCGGTATCGAGGACCGGCACATTCTTGAACATTGCAGAGACGAATTCCTCGGCCTTGGACTCATCGCCCCCGGAACTGCGCAGCGCGTAACCCCAGGCGGCGAGGAAGTTCCATCGCGCGCCGCCGGACGTCTTCGGGTTGGGCGTGATCACGGCGATCCCCGGCTTCGCCAGGTCGCCCCAGTCCTTGATGCCCTTCGGATTGCCCTTGCGCACCAGGAAGACGATCGTCGAGGTGTAGGGCGAGCTGTTGTTCGGCAGGCGCTTCTGCCAATCCGCCGGCATCAGCCCCGCCTTGGCCGCGATCTCATCGATATCATAGGCCAGCGCCAGGGTGACCACATCCGCGGCGAGGCCGTCGATCACCGTGCGTGCCTGCTTGCCCGATCCGCCATGCGACATCCGGATGTTCAGGTCCTCGCCGGTTTTCTCTTTCCAGGCCTTCGCGAAGGCAGGATTAAACTGTTGGTACAGTTCGCGCGTCGGGTCGTAGGACACGTTCAGCATCGAGCGCTCTGCGCGCGCGGGTGTGATCGCGACAGCGAGCACGGCCGCCGCCAGGACCGCGCTGGTCAGGTTGAACCGAGCCACCTTCACCTCCTATCCCTGTATTAACTCTACATAATTAGTAGAGTTGTATATTTAACACAAACACTCTCTCGTGGTTCAGACAAATCGGCAGGATCGCCACCCTATTGGAAGAGATATGCCGATGTCAAAAACTATCAGCCGGCGGTGAGAGCAGGAAGGCTGTCACGTCGGTGACCGCTGCCGCGTCGGCGATGCTGGTGTGATCCACGATCTCCGCCATCGCATCCCGTACCCGCCGCATCACCGACCGCACGGGGCAGGTTTCTTCGTCGTCGCAGTCAAGGCAGCGTCGGTAGCCCGACAGGCTGGCGCAGGGCAGCGGTGCCAGCGGTCCGTCGAGAATGCGGATCACCTCCCCCACCGTGATGCTCTCCGGCGCCTTGGCGAGAGCATAGCCGCCATGCTTGCCGCGCTGGCTGAACACGAGGCCGTGCCGTTTGAGATCAAGCAGGATCAGCTCCAGAAATTTGCGGGGGGCCTGCTCCCGCTCGGCGATATCGGAAACCAGCATCAACTGCCCTTCCGGGTGTCTCGCCAATTGACACAGCGCCTTCAGTGCGTACTTGGCCTTCTGGGACAGCATAATCTGCGTTTCTAGATCGGTTTAATAGTCTTGTAGGCGAAGATCACGCAGCCGTCAACTTAGAAAGGCCGGAGGGCCCAGGTCGTCAGGCCACTTTTATCTGGTTGCTGCAAACGGTTAGGAAAAGATCGGCGGCGCCGAACCGACCATGACATATCCGTACGCAGGGAGGCCCGCGACACCGCCCTGCAGGCTGCCTGCCGCCCCGGGAACGTCGAGGAGCCGCGAGTCTTCCACCTCCAGCGGCAGCACACAGTCCACCTCCCCGAGGTTGAAGATGCACAGCAACCGATCAGCACCGGCCGTTCGTTCGAACGCCAGCAGTGGCGACGGGACGTCGAGAAAGCGGATGCTGCCGCGGATCAGCGCCGGATGGCGCTTGCGCCAGGCGAGGAAGGCGCGGGTGAAACGAAGAACGGACTCGGCGCTGCCTTCCTGGTTCGCGATCGCGAGCCCTAGGTGGCGCGGGTCCACCGGCAGCCACGGTTCGACATCGTCCGGACAAAAACCCCCGTTCGCCAGATCGCCGCACCAAGGTAGCGGGGTTCGGGCGCCGTCCCGGCCGCGATGGCGCGGCCAGAAAGCGATGCCCTCCGGATCCACCAGCCGCTCGAAAGGCACGTCCGCCTGCGGCAAACCCAATTCTTCCCCCTGGTAGAGGAAAATGGTTCCGCGCAGGCTGCACAGGAGGGCGATGAGCATCCTTGCGAAGGCGGGATCGGCTTCGGCGGCCCCGGCGGCCACCGCCCAGCGCGAGGCGGCGCGCACGACATCATGGTTGGAGAACGCCCACGACGGCCAGGCGGTCGCGGAATGCCGCAGCATTGTCTCCAGCGCATCCCGGATCACATCGGGACCAAAGGCTTCGCTCATCAGAACGAAGTTGTAGGCGGTGTGATAGCGGTCCGGCCCCTCGGTGTATTCCACCATTGTAGCGAGCGGATCGTCCGACGAAGCCAGTTCCGCCACCGCCATCCGGTCGCCGTAGCTGTCCAGCAGCGAGCGCAGCCTCGCCACAAAGGCAAGCGTCTCCGGCCGTCCGCGGTTGTACAGAGGTCGCTGCATGCGGTACGGGCGATCCTGGACCGGCCCCGGCTTCGGCGGATTGTCGGTCAGCCTGCGGTCGTGGCAGAACAGGTTCGCAACGTCGATACGAAAGCCATCGACGCCGCGCTCAAGCCAGAAGGCAGCCGCCCGCAACACCGCCTGCTGGACCTCCGGATGGTGCAGGTTCAGATCCGGCTGCTCCGGCAGAAAGTTGTGCAGGTAATACTGACGCCGGCGCGAATCCCAGGTCCACGCCGGCCCGCCGAACACGGCGAGCCAGTTATTCGGCGGCGTCCCATCCGGCCTGGGGTCGGCCCAGACGTACCAGTCGGCTTTCGGGTTGTCGCGATCCTGCCGGCTTTCCTCGAACCACGGGTGCCTGTCCGACGAATGCGAATAAACCTGGTCGATGATCACCCGCAGCCCCAGCGCATGCGCCCGGGCGAGCAGCGCGTCGAAGTCGGCGAGCGTGCCGAACAGGGGATCGACGTCGCAGTAATCTGCCACGTCGTAGCCGAAGTCCATCATCGGAGAGACGAAGAACGGCGACAGCCAGATGCCGTCAACGCCAAGGCGCGCCACATGATCGAGTCGCGCCGTGATCCCCGGCAAATCGCCCACGCCGTCGCCGTTGGAATCGGCGAAACTTCGCGGATAGATCTGATAAATCACCGCCCCTCGCCACCACTCTTCCACATCTCTTCCTTTGCCACCGGTTGCATCTTTGTTGAATCGGCCGACTTGACGCACGGCTTTTCATGCTTCGCCACCGGGCAAGAAGGCAAACCAATATTTCCCGCCGAACCCCCGGCGCGCAGGCAAGTCCCGAGCGGGCCGCGGAGCCTGAAGCCCGTTGGGTTGTCCCAAAAAAGAAAGGGCCGCCGACCGGCAGCCCTTTCCCGTTTCGAGATCGCCCTCCGCTACATCATGCCGAGCGCCCGCGGCAGCCACAGCGTCATCGTCGGCCAGTAGGTGCAGAGCACCAGAAACACCAACATGGTCAACAGCCACGGCCAGACGGCCACCGTGAGTTCGGTGATTCCCATCCTGGTAATGCCGCTGGCGACGAAAAGATTGAGGCCAACGGGCGGATGGCACATCCCCACCTCCATGTTGACGACCATCATGATGCCGAAGTGCACAGGATCGATGCCGAGCCGGACGGCGATCGGAAACAGCAGCGGCGCGAAGATCAGCACGATCGACGACGGCTCCATGAAGTTCCCGGCGAGCAGCAGGATGATGTTCACCCCGAGCAGGAACAGGATGACGCTCAGGTTCTGGTCGATCATCCATTGCGCCAGGCCTTGCGGAATATTCTCGTTCGTCATCAGGAACGAGAACAGGATGGCGTTAGCGATGATGAACAGCAGCATCGAACTCATGTTCGCCGAATCCAGCAGGATCTTCGGCACCTGCTTGAGTGTCAGATCCTTATAGATGAAGACGGCGACAATGAAGGCATAAACGGCGCTCATCGCCGCCGCCTCGGTCGGCGTAAACAGGCCGGCATAGATACCGCCGATGACGATGATGATCAGCAGGAGCCCCCAGATGCTCTCCTTGAAGGTGCTGAGCACCGTGCCGATGCTCGCCCGCGGCAGGCGCGGGTAGTTGCCCCGCCAGGCCTTGTACCAGGTCATCCCTCCGAGCATGGTCGCCAGCACGATGCCCGGAATGACGCCGGCAATGAAGAGATTGCCGATCGACGTATTGGTCGCAACCGCATACATGACCATGACGATCGACGGCGGGATCAGTATGCCGAGCGCGCCGGATGTGGTGATGACGCCTGCCCCGAACCGCTTCGGAAACCCGAACTTCACCATCGCCGGCAGCAGGATCGAGCCAATCGCCACCACCGTCGCCGGACTGGACCCGGAGACCGCTGCGAACAAGGCACACGCCATGACGCCGGCGATGCCCAGTCCACCATGAAGGTGGCCGAAACACGCCGTCGCAAAATTGATCATGCGTCGGGCGACGCCGCCGTGCGTCAGGAAGTTGCCGGCAAGAATGAAGAACGGGATCGCCATGATCTCGAATTTCTCGATGCCGGTGAACAGCTTCTGCGCGACGATTTCGATCGGAATGGTCGTAAACAGAAAGAAAAAGGCCAGAACCGTCAGGCCAAGCGAAACGGCAATCGGCATGCCGGTCAGCATCAGGACGACCAGCAGGCCGAAGAGAAATGCCGCGGTCATTCCTTGCCTCCCATCCGAATGTTCTTGTCGAGATCGATGGCGGCGATCATCGGGTCCGTATCCAGGTCGATACCTTCCACGTGTCCGTGGTCAACCCGGGCCAGATGGCCGGTGGTGATGTAAATGTACGCCGACTGCAGGAACCGGAAACACATCAGCGCCGAGCCGAGCGGAATGCAGAGATAGATCATCCACATCGGCCACTCGAGATCGGCCGAAACCTGTTCCGTCCCCATCAACTTATAGACAAAGGTTGCGCCGAAGTAGGCGACAAGACCCGTGAACAGGGCGCCGGCAAGCAGTCCGAAGATGACCAGCTTGCGCCGGAGATCCTGGTTGACCGCATTGACGAGCACGTCGATGCCGACATGGATACCTGTTCGCACGCCGTACGCAGCACCGAACTTCGCCATCCAGATGAACATGAAGATGCAGAGCTCCTGCGCCCACCCCATGTTAATCTGAAGTGTGTAGTCTTGAATGACGGGTATTCCGGAGGAATAGCGATGAACAACAGCCGCGAAAATAACCAATGTCGCCGCGGCCATCAAAACAGCAACCAGCCACTCCTCAAGGTGATCGAGAAATTTCAGTATCATTGCCCCGCCTCGGTACGAAGGAGAGTGCGAAGTTTTGCGCCCGCCTGAGCGGGCGCAACTTCTACCTTGTTCTAATTTTTACCTTCGACGATGCTGCCAGCCTCCTGACGGATGGCGGCAATCAGGTCTTTGCCGATGCGGCTCTGCATCTCCTCGTAGACCGGCTCCATCGCCTTGCACAGGGCAGCACGCTCGGCGTCGGTCGGCTCATAAAAGTCGGTCTTGCCGGATGCCTTCATCGCCGCCAGCGCGTCATCGTTGTCCTTCTTGGCGATTTCGTTGTTATAGGCTGTGGCTTCAGCCATCGCCTTTTCGAGGCCGGCGCGGATGTCAGCCGGCAGCCCTTCCCAGAAGCTCTTGTTGACGATCACCGCATAGCCCAGATAGCCGTGCCGGGAGATGTTGCCGAACTTCTGAACCTCGAACATTTTTTGCGTGTACATATTCGACGGCGGATTCTCCGTGCCGTCGACAACGCCGGTTTGCAGCCCCTGATAGACCTCCGAAAATGGCATGACCTGCGGGATCGATCCCAACGCGCGCATTTGAGCCTCCAGAACCTTGGAGGATTGAACGCGCATCTTCAGCCCCTTGAAGTCTCCGACCGCCTTGATCGGCGAATTGGCACTGAAAATCTTGAACCCGTTATCCCAGTAGGCGAGGCCGATAATCCCCTTCGAATCCAGCTTGGCCAGCAGATCCTTGCCGATCTTTCCGTCGGTAACGCGATGCAGGCCCGCACGGTCGGGGAACAGGCATGGCAGGTCGAAGGCCTCGAACTCCTTCGCGCCGAGCGGGCCGAACTTGGCCAGAGACGGGGCCAGCATCTGGACGGAGCCGAGCTGCAGCGACTCCAGCTCCTCCTTGTCCTTATAGAGCTGGCTGTTCGGATAGATTTCCACCTTGGCCTGGCCGTTGGTGTATTTCGCCGCCAGTTCCTTGAACCGCTCTGCCGCCTGCCCTTTCGGCGTATCCGGCGCAACAACGTGGCTGAATTTGATGACTACATCCTTCGCTTGGGTAACAGGAGCGAAGGAGATAACGGCAGCTGTAGCAACAGAGAGAATTCCTATTGTTCGTCTTAGCATTCGTAACCTCCCGAGGTCTTCAAAGCGCTTCCAGCAAGAACCTGCGGCCTTAGGAAAAGCCGTTCTCAGCAACAATCGCTCTTGCGCTTGCATTAGCGCGACTCTTTACAGCTAAAATCCCCCGATGGGAAGCAATGAAAGAAAACCCGCGGTTATATTCCACCGTTGCGGGAAATCGTACGCCGGCTTGCCCTACAGGCCGTATCGCCGGTTTGCGGTTGGCAACCGCCTGCCTCCGGAGATCTGCCGATGAACTCCTGACGAGCGCCGCCGCTTATCCCCATCTCTCGCAGCAGGTCCGAGGAACATCTCATGCGCAGGCACGTGTCGGTCGGCTTTCAACGCTTTTGCACCATCATCGCCATAGGACTGGTCCTCACCGGCTGTACCGGCGCGACGACCAGTCCGGGCTATCGAAATCCCGATTCGCGCGGCTTTGCTCAAGACGCGATGGCCAGGGGCCCGCTGCCGGTCGTCATCCAGGGCACCCCTTTTGCGCAGGCCGAGACACGAACGACCCAGGTGGTGCTCGATAACATGCGCCGGGCGCTGACGTGGACGGCGACCCCCCAGCTGATTGCCGACCCGGCGCTGCGCCCCACTGCTCCGTTCTACGTTGTTATGACGTTCAACAGCGGAGCATCTGACGCCAACGTGCAATGCACCATTTCTCCGGGCGGCGGCGGTCCACAGGAGCAGGGCGCTGTCCGGCTTGCCGCCAGCTTCTGCGGCAGCGGATCGGTGATATCCACCACGTCGGGATCGATCGACCAGTCGGCCGGACCGGACGACCCGGGCTTCGCCCGCCTGATCACCCAGGCTACGTCAGACCTGTTTCCGGCAACCCGGCAGTCGCGGCCGGGCGTCGGCTTCGGTGTGGGTATCGGCAGCGGCGGCTGGTCCGGAGGCGGCATCAGCGTTGGCTTTTGAATGGTAAACCGCTGAATTCCCGCTGCTCCCCCAGCGGTTGCGTATCATTTCGCTGTTCTGTTAAGGTCCTGCAGGGAAATGTCCATCTTCAGGGAGAGTTCGATGAGAAAGATCGTCATCTGCGCGTTGGCTTTCGGACTGCTGGCCTCAGGCGAGGCCCTGGCCCAAACCCGTCCGAACAATGTCGGCTGCGGTCTCGGCTCGATGGTTTGGGAAGGAACCGAAGGCGTTGGCCCGCAGATATTCGCGGCGACAACCAACGGCACCTTCGGAACCCAGACGTTCGGCATCTCGTCGGACACCTCGGGCTGCGCGCCGAACGGGAAGGTGAGCCTCAATCAGAAAACGGCGATGTTCATTGGCCCGAACATGAACAGGCTTGCTCAGGATATGTCCCGCGGCGAAGGGGAGACCCTGGCATCACTGGCTGATGTCATGCGGATCGAACCCGGCGACCGGACCGCATTCTTTGCCGCGACCCAGAAGAACTTCGATCGCATCATGCCGACCGAGAACGTCACGGCGGAAGAAATGGCGGATGGGCTCGTCGCAGTGCTGAGCGCTGATCCGCAGCTTCACCGCTACACCGTCTCTTAATTTCCAGCGGAAGAAGACCCCCTCGTCTTCGCGAGCCGGATCACAGCGTCGGGTCGCCTGGCTCCATGATCCGGTTCGAACCTCGCGTCGCTTGCTGCCGCATGCCTCGTGGGCAATCATCGCGCCTGGAACCGTGGTTGTGAACCGTGCCGTGGCCGTCCTGCTGGCAACGCTCCTCTTGGGCGTCGGAGCGGGACAGGCCGCCGACCCCCCAGCGTCGCTTCTCAGCGTGCTCCAAGATCGCGCCCACGTGGAAAATCTGGCCGCCGATCCGCAGTGGCTCGCCCTTGGATTCTGGCAGGAAGACTGGGTCGGCGGCGGCCTCACCAGTCTGCTGGACGACCCTTCTTTCTTCTTCTCCCCCAGCGGCAAGACCGACCCGTCGGCGGAACTCGATGCGACGCTCGCGGCCTTTCTGGCGCCGGCGCCTGCCGACGATCCACAGCAGCATGCCTGGTGTACACGCCCTGCCCGCTGGCGATGGCTGAAGCAACGGCTCTCGATCGAGCCTGAAATGATCCCGGAGCAGCCCTGCCCGCGCTTCGAGGCGTGGATGGCGGCGATCGATCCGGCGCGGGTTACGCTGATCTTTCCCGCCGCCTACCTCAACAATCCGTCTTCGATGTTCGGGCATACCCTCATCCGCATCGATCCTCGGCATCACCCCGATGCCCCTCCCTTGAACGCGACGACGGTCCATTTCGCCGCTGACCCCCAGGGGGAAGGCGGCGTGCTGTTCGCGGTCAAAGGGCTCACTGGAGGTTACCGAGGCTATTTTTCCGTTTTGCGGTATTATGAGAAGATCTCGCAATATAGTGATATTGAGAATCGCGATATATGGGAATATGAACTTGATATAGATGATGACAAGATTCGGCTGATGCTCGCTTCGCTGTGGGAAGTGGATATGCAGCCGATCGACTATTATTTCTTCTCGACGAACTGCTCCTTTGTCCTGCTTTCTCTGCTCAATGTCGCTCGCCCCGACTTGCGACTGACGGAGGGCTTTCGAGTCTATGCCATTCCGGTCGATACCGTGCGGGCGGTTGTCGATTCCCCCGGCATGCTGCGCCGGGCGACGTTCCGGCCGTCGCAGCGTTCCCGCATCGGCGATCGCTGGGCACAGCTCGACCCGCTGGAACAGGATCTGGCGCTGGCACTTGCCGGCGGTGAACGGACGCCGGACGATCCGGCCGTTTCGGCATTGGTCGCCGAGCGCCGCGCCCGGGTGCTTGAACTTGCACAAGCCTATCTCCAGTACCGCATCGAAACGGGAGACATCCCGCGGGAGGAAATGGCACCCCGTGCTCTGGCGCTGCTGCGGGCACGGGCCCGGCTTGCCGATGTGCCGACGGCACCTCCCGTCGCCGAGCCGCTCGTGCGTCCCGACCAGGGGCATCATTCGGCCCGGCTGGCGGGCGGCGTGGGCATGACCGGCGACCGGCCATTTTCGGAACTGGCTCTGCGCCCCGCCTATCACGATCTGCTCGATCCGCCTGGCGGCTATGTTCCCGGGGCGGCGATTGACTTTCTGGACCTTCGCATCCGCTGGTACGACAGCGCGGTGCCTGAACTGGAGACAGCGACGCTGATGGCGGTCGAGTCACTGACTCCCAGGGACGATTTGTTCAGGGCTCTCTCCTGGCGGGCGCGTTTCGGCTTCGACCGCTGGCGCGACCGGGCGGCAGAGCCCGGCGACGTGGTCTTTTCAGCCGGTGGCGGTGCCGGTCCCACCTGGCGACTGGGCGAGGACGCACGCGTCTACGCCTTGGCGGATGCAGCACTGCTGGCAGATCGGCATTGGCCCGATGGCCGGTTGTTCGCACTCGGTCCGTCCGCCGGCCTGCTGTGGTCGCCGGCGGCATGGTGGACCATCCGGACGGAAGGGCAATTCCTCATAATCGTTGACGAGGACATCCGCAGGGGATTCGAGATCTCGCTGCAGCAAGGCTTTACCCTTGCCCGCGATCTCTCGTTGCGGCTGTCCGCCGCCGCCAAGAATGACGGGGACCGGACCTACCCCGAGTGGGTGGCGATGCTGTCGTGGTCCTTCTGAGATTGCCGTGCGGTGATCGCCGCCGGCTTCGCCTGCTCGCGCTGCTGACGCTCCTTTTCGCCTCCGGCTGCACCGGGTTCTTTTTTCATCCGACACGCGAGCACGTGCTGAAACCAGGCGACGTGGGCCTGGCGTGGCGGGACGTCTGGTTCCGGAGCACCGACGGGGTCAGGCTGCACGGCTGGTTCCTGCCAGCAGACGGCCAGGCCAAAGGCACGATCGTGTTCCTGCACGGCAACGCACAGAACATCTCGACGCATCTGGGTAGCGTCGCCTGGCTTCCCGCCGAGGGCTTTAACGTCTTTCTCTTTGACTACCGGGGCTACGGATCGTCCGAGGGCGTTCCCAACCTCGATGGCCTGCATCGGGATAGCGAGGCCGCGACGCGCGAAGCGTTGCGGCTGGACGGTGTGGACCCGGATCGGGTGATCGTGTTCGGCCAGAGCCTGGGGGGGACCCTCGCGATCGACGCGCTGGCCCGCCTGCCGGAGAAAACCCGCATCCGCGCCCTGATCGTCGAGGGTGCCTTCGCCGGGTACCGCCGCATCGCCCGCGATGTCCTGAGCCGCGCCTGGCCGACCTGGCCCCTGCAGGGGCCGCTGTCGCTTGCGGTGGACAACAGTTACGATCCGCTCGAGGCTATCGCCCGGCTTACCCCGGTACCGGTCCTCATTATCCAGGACGAGGCCGATTTCATCGTCGCGCCGGCGCACGCCCAAGACCTGTACATTGCCGCAGGCGAGCCGAAGGCGCTGTGGGCGGTTCCGGACGCACCGCATATCGGCGCCCTCAGAGCTCCGGCGATGCGGCAGCGCTTTGTCCACTATCTCGAGATGTGCGCGCTTGCTCCCCGCGAAGACTTCCCGGAGGCCTGCCGGTCCCACTGACGCACGGCCTGATCGGTGAGTTTGACCTCACGTGACCCTCCGGCAGCCCCTGCTACCTTGCTCTTCTGCATCCGACGTTGACACGGGCGCGGCGGACGCGTATTTACAACTCATCTGATAGAGATACTTCGATTGGTGGCCAAGGAGGGATTCGTCATGAGTGCCGTTAAGTCACGAGCCACTCTAGCGCTCTTGCTGGCAGGAGCGGAGGCGCCGCAAGCAGATAGCTCGATAGCACCGCCAACGACCGCGGCCGCACCGCAGTTCCGTCAGCGTCCACCCATTCATCTGGTGCCGGCCCCCAGCCACTTGCAGACCGGTCCGGCCGATGCGAACGATAGGGCGGCCATCTCATCTTCAAAACAGGCGGAGCCCGACCTTCGCTGGCTCGGATCGCTGATTTGCATGATGACCGCCGTCACCTCTGCGAGCACCATGGCGTGGATTCTTTTTTAGCCCCCAACCGCAGGACCAGGGCGGAGGATCAGCGATGGACCACGAGCCGTTTTCTGTAGCAGTGATCGGCGCCGGCTTCAGCGGCGCGTTGCTCGCGGTCCATCTCCTTCGCCACAGCCGCACCGGCGACCGCATCTATCTGATCGAACGACGTGCCGGCTTCGGGCGCGGGCTGGCCTATTCCACTCAGGACTCCGGTCACCTGTTGAATGTCCGGGCCGGGAATATGAGTGCATTTCAGGACCAGCCCGACCATTTCGTCAGGTGGCTGCGCCAGCGCGCAGACTCCGAGGCTGACGGGCTGAGCGATGCCGATTCGTTCGTCTCGCGCCGGCTGTACGGGAGCTACGTGCGCAGCGTGCTGTGCGACGAGCTCTGGCAGGGCGGCAAGGGCCGCAACCTCTTTCTTGTGCCCGATGAGGCGGTCGCCCTCAACGAAGACCGGCGCGGCGTCTCCCTGACCGTCGCGGGCGGCCGCTGCTACAGCGTCGATGCGGTGGTGCTGGCGACCGGCAATCCGGCGCCGGACCGCAACGAGAACGTCTACTTTGGCGATCCCTGGCATCCCGATGCGATCGAAGGCCTGGGCAGGACGGACTCGCTGCTGCTGAT
>DAIQPV010000061.1:0-11793 GCA_036787145.1 Rhodospirillales bacterium | reverse complement strand
CCGCGTCGGTCGCGTAGGTGATCCGCTTGCCGTCGTATTCGACGGTGCGCACGCCGCGATAGCGGGCGGCCAGCAGCGCCGCCCGGTGCCGGGTCAGCTCATCCAGGGTCATCGCTCAGTCCAGATAGCTCGAACGGAAGACGCGCCGCCCACGACGCGGTGCGATCCGCAGGCGTCCGGCCGATGCCGCCGGTGCTGTCGGCGCCGCGGCGCTCCCGAGTGTGTCCGGCCCGGCAGACCGCCCGGCAGACCGTTCGTCGCCGTCCACCGGCGGCGCGGCAACGAGCTGCTGCTCCAGCTGGCACCACTTGCGCTCCGGCCAGCGGTCGGCGCCGGCGATCCAGGCGGCGGCCCGGGCGTAGACCCGGCAGTCCAGCGCCTCGTTGCGCTCGCGCAGCTTCTGCCACTCCAGGCGGGTAAAGCCGCGCCGGGTCTTGATCGTCACCAGCTGTTCGGCGACCAGCTGCTTGATCCATTCGGCGTCGGTGCCGCGGGGCAGGTGGATGAAGCCCGCGGGATAAGGCGCATCGTCCGTCGGCGCCGCCAGTCGCAGGAACCGGTAGGTCTCGCTCTTGAAGGTGGCGACGGCGACGGTCCACAGCCGGGCACCGCGGCGGATCTTCACCCCGCCTTCGGTGGCATCGACATGCGTCGGTCCCGACACCGGCGCCGCGCGGTTGAACCCATCGACACCCTTCACCGGCAGCACCTGGGCGAAGCCCTGCCGGCGCGCCCAGGCGTACACCGCCGAGGCCTCGTAGCCGGTGTCGATGCCGAGCCGGGCCAGGCCCAATCGTGCCCCGGACGCGTGCGGCCAGGTCTCGCCGAGCAGCGTTGCCAGCCGCGCCCAGCAGGCGGCATCGCCGGGACCGCCATCGACGACGACATGGTCGACGAGCCAGCTTTCCAGGCCGCGGCCCCAGGCCCAGACCGAGACCTCGATGCGGTCCTTCTGCACGTCGGCACCGGCGGTGAGGAACAGCCCGCCGGCAGGGACCGTGCTCCAGGCAAAGTCTTCGCGCCGCTCGTACAGCCGCTGCCAGTCGGGTGCCTCGCCGGTCTCGGCCCAGGTCTCGCCCAGCACGGTGTTGACGAAGCTGCGCTTCGCCTCCTCCGCGCCCTGTGCCGTCTCCCAGTCGCGGGCGATGCGCTCCCAGGACAGCCAGCCGACCGGCGAGTACAGGCTCGACAGGTGGAAGCCGATGGTCAGCGGATCGGCGCTGGTCGCGGTTGCCTGCCAGCGGCCGCGCGCCAGCATCTGCGTCTTGTGGTGCTCGGCGATCGGCTGCTCGCAGCCGGCGCAGAGGTACGCCGCCGTCTCGGGCCTGCCCTTCTGCCAGCGCAGCCGCTCGAAGACGAGGTGCTGCTGGTGCCCGCAATGGGGACAAGGCACGAAGAACCGCCGCTGGTCGGAGGCCTCGTATTCGCGCTCGATGCGCGACAGGCCCCGGATCGTCGGCGTCGACGCCAGGAACACCTTGCGCCGCCACGAGAAGGTCCGGGTGCGGGCTTCGGCGAGCGCGACGGGGTCGCCCTCGTCGTCGGCCGACGGCGGATACGCGTCGACCTCGTCGAGGAACAGATAGCGCACCGGCATCGAGCGCAGGCCGACGGCCGAGTTGGCGCCCGTCATCACCAGGATGCCGCCCGGGAACTCCTTCGACAGCTGGGTGTTGCCGGCATCGCGCGAGCGTGCCGGCGCCACCTTTGCCCTCAAGCTGGGGCTCTCGGCGATCAGTGGATCGACACGCTGCTGCGAGAAGCGCTTCGCCAGCTCCAGCGTCGGCTGCACCGCCAGCATCGGCCCCGGGGCGTGGTGGATGACGTAGCCGATCCAGTTGCAGCCGCTCTCCGACGCTCCCAGCTGCGAGCCTTTCATGAACACCACCCGCTGCGCCGGATGCCGGGGGCTGAGCGCGTCCAGCAGTTCCTGCAGGTAGGGCGTGCGATTGGTCCGCCACGGCCCCGCCTCGTTGGCGCCGCGGGGGCTGAGGATCCGGTAGCGATCGGACCACGCCGAAACGGTGAGGTCGGGATCCGGTCCCAGACCGTCGATCCAGCCGCCCAGCAGCCTCTCGAGCGTGTCGTCGCCCGCCACCTCAGCCGGAGCCATCGGCTCAGCGGAAGTCCGGGGCGATCTCGGCGAGCTCCTGCAGGTGCGCGCGGACGTGTTCGTAAAGTGCGGCCTGCAGCTCGTGCGTGCCGACGCCGAGCTCGGCCGCCATGTTGGCGGCGACGCGCGCCGGCCAGCCGAGCCAGGCGTCGCGCTCCTGGCGGGCGAGGCGGAACACCAGGGCCACCGCCCGCGCCCGGTCGACCATCTCACCCTTCAGCTTCTGCAGCCGCAGCCGGCGCTCCTGCGCCTTCAGCACCTCGTTGGCGGTGCGCGCCTGCAGGTAGGTCATGCCGCCGGCCATCGCCGGGGCCGGCAGGCCCTGTTCGCGCAGCGTGTCGCTGACCGCGCCGACGGCGGCCTCGGGCACCGGCTTCATCGCTGTTGCCGGCTCGGCGACCGGCTGAACGGGCGGCGGCTGGCGGGCCGGATTGGCGGTCTCGGTGCGTCGGGCATCGGAGGCCGCCGCGTCGATCGAACCATCCGGCAAGAGAACCAGCCGGCCGGCGGCGCGCAGTTTCTGCACCGAGCCGCGCGACTTGCCGATATGCTTCGCGTACGCCCGCTCGCTCATCCCGTGCGATGTCCCGACGTCACCGGTCATCTGCGATCTGCACTCCGCTCCAGGTCTTCGGGAATCAGGCGATCCGATAGATCCGCTCGCCGCCCTGCGGCTTCTCCGAGGTGACGGCAAGCCCGCGCCGCTTCTTCAGCGCGCCGGCGAACACCCCGCGGACGGTGTGCGACTGCCAGCCGGTCGCCGCCATCAGCTGGGCGATGGTGGCACCCTCCGGCCGGCGCAGCAGGTCGATCACCAGCGCTTCCTTGCTGCCCTCGCGGTGCGGGCGCGGCTGGTGTGCGGCCTGTGTTCGCGCAGCACGCAGCTTCCGGCCGCAGCTCGGACAGTGCGTCGACATCGGCCGCTCCGTGGCGGCGCTTTCGCTGCTGGCATTGGCCTGAGGCTCCGGCACCGTCTGATCGCTGGCGATGCTCTCGTCGCTGGCGGCAAATGCGCTGAGCACCGGCTGCTCCGCGGCAGCGTCCTCGTTCGGGACCATCGGTTCCTCTTCGTGCGGGCGTGCTGACGGCGCGCGCAGGGCGGCGACGAAGGCGGCGGCGTCCATCCGGCCGTCGAGCAGGCCGGCGGCCGCCGCCAGCAGGTCGTCGACGCCGATGCCGAGGTCCGCGGCGTGTCGGGCAATCCGCTTCAGAGCCGCGTCCTTGCTGTTGGGGTTGCGCGGCTGCCCGTCCAGGGCGCTGAGCACGGTGTTCAGCTGAAGCTTGCTGAGATCGGCGGTCATGGGTGGCATCCTTCAGGCCAGCGGCCGCACCATCGCGGCGCTGCTACCACCCCGAGCCCCGCCGGCGACTGCCGGGCGGAGCGTCGAGACGCGATCGGCATCCCCATCAACGCTCTGTTCGGCACGATCATCAAGCACTTCAGCGGATCCCGTCGTTGCGTTTTCGGCCGCGTGTTGATCACGGTGTGATCGACGGTGAACGCTGGCCGGCGATCTCGGCGAAGCTGCGGCCGTCGCCGTCGAGGATCGCGGCGTGACCGCTGCGCGCCTGCCAGCGGCCGATGATCACGTCGCAGTAGCCGGGCTCGATCTCGATCGCGAGACACTGCCGGCCGCTCTTCTCGGCGGCGATCAGCGTGCTGCCGCTGCCGGCGAACGGCTCGTAGACCGCATCGCCGCGGGCGCTGTTGTTGAGGATCGGCCGCAGCATGCAGGCGACCGGCTTCTGCGTGCCGTGCACCGTCGCCGCATCGTCGTCGCCGCAGGAGCCGATCTGCCAGACGGTGGACTGGTCGCGCGCCCCCTGCCAGCGCGCCTCGCCGCGCTCACGCACCGCATAGAAGCAGGGCTCGTGCTGCCAGTGGTAGTGGCCGCGGCCGAGCACGAAGCGGTGCTTCATCCAGATCAGCTGCGCGCGGATGCGAAAGCCGCAGGCCTCGAGACCGTCGGCGACGGTCCGGCCATGGACCCCGGCATGCCAGACGTAGGCGACGTCGCCCGGGAACAGCGCCCATGCCTCGCGCCAGTCGGCGCGGTCGTCGTTGCGCACCTTGCCCGTCCGCGCGCTGCTCGAGACGCCCGCCGCGTTGCGCCAGGCGGGATCGTAATTGACGCCATAGGGCGGATCGGTGACCAGCAGGTGCGGCCGGCTGCCGCCGAGCAGCCGGCTCACGTCGTCGGCGCGGGTGGCATCGCCGCACAGCAGCCGGTGCGAACCCAGCCGCCACAGGTCGCCTGGGCGGGTGACCGGCTCGGCTGGTGGAGTTGCGACCTCCTCACGCTCGTCGCAGCCATCGGGCTCCGAGGCGTCGCCGGTCAAGGCCAGAAGGTCGTCCAGCTCGGCACTGTCGAAGCCGGTCAGCGCCAGGTCGAAGCCGTCGGTACCGAGCTCCTGCAGCTCGGCTGCCAGCAGCGCTTCGTCCCAGCCGGCATCGAGCGCCAGCCGGTTGTCGGCGATGCGGTAGGCGCGCACCTGCGCCGGCGTCAGATGCCCGAGCCGGATCACCGGGACATCGTCCAGTCCCAGCTGCTGGGCCGCCAGCAGCCGGCCATGGCCCGCGATCACGCTGCCGTCGTCCGCCACCAGCACCGGCGCCGTCCAGCCGAACTCCACCAGCGAGGCCGCCAGCTTCGCCACCTGCGCCTCGGCGTGCGTCCGCGCGTTCCGCGCATAGGGCACCAGGCGCGCGATCGGCCAGCGCTCGATCTGCTCGGGGCAGAACCGCAGCATCGCACAGTCCAGGATGGTTGAGGGAAGATCGTCGCCGGCGTTGGCGTCGGCCCCGCTGGGCTGCGGACGGACTTGTCGCCTGCGACAATATTCCTATACCGCAACGGGGGCGGGTCTGTCAATCGCCATTTGTCGCCGCCCCTGTCATGGACACCCCGGGCCAATCGTGCCGGGCGGGGTACTTCGTACCCCGCTGGCCGATCGCCGACGCGCCCTGCTTGGCGGAACCGCGGGTGGACCCTGGACCCCTGGGTGGAACCCTGTGCGGGTTCCGGGGGGTGTCCAGCCAACCCTCTGCTCTGGCGAGGTTTTGCTTTCGCGCGGGGGACAGGGGTGGAAACCGGGTGGAACCCTGGACCCCGCATCCAGGGTGTCCAGCCAAGCCTCTGTAAGTACGGGATTTCTGCGCTGGCCGGGCGGTTGCTGAAACCCCCTGGACCCCTCTCGGGTTCCACCCGGGGGTTCCAGCCAAGTCACGGAGATGCAAATGAAAAAGCCGCCCGAAGGCGGCTCTGGAACCTGGAACCCTTGTTTTTCACTCTGTCGCTGGCGGGGTGTCGGACTGGGAGCGCTAGCATACCCTCAGGCGCCGGGAGGAACCGCTCCCGTCACCAGCGCCGCATCTCAGGTCCATCCAGGTCGGCGGCCATCGAACTTACTAAAGGAACATATACCTAACAACCGGCGTCTGTCAACACTTTCTTCTCGCATCTTCTAGGCGCTGCCTGCAGCCGAACGCGGCGGTGCCCGGGAGATCCACGCCGGCCCGGCCTGCGCACTGCCGTTCCATCGAGGATGGCGTCGTTGTACACGCCCTGAACGGGCTTGTCAAGGATAATATTCCTTGTACGCCCGGTCACCTTGACTCCTCGGTGTTGACGTCATATAAGACGTCAGATGAAGGTTGTGCTGGACACCGACGTGGTGCTGGCGGCGGTGCTGAGCGAGCGCGGGGCCTCGCGTCAGCTGCTGCTGCGAATCGTCGATGGGCTGCTGCCGGCTGCCATCTCGGTGCCGCTGATCCTCGAGTACGAGGCCGTGCTGAAGCGGCCGGAGCACCGGCGGGCGAGCGGGATGTCCATCGACGATGTGAACGTCATCCTCGACCAGATTGCCGCATCGATGCAGCACGTCCCGCTGTTCTACCTGTGGCGGCCGCAGCTCCGCGATGCCAAGGACGACATGGTGCTGGAGACGGCGGTCAATGGGCAGGCCGAAGTGATCGTCAGCTTCAACGTTCGTGACTTCGGCGAAGCGCCACGGCGTTTCGGCATCGACGTGAGTCGGCCGGGCGAGCTGCTGAGGAGGCTGTAGATGGTGGCAAGGAACTATCCGTTGCGCATTCCGGAGTCGATCCTGCGAGAGGCGCGGTTGGCGGCGGCTCAGGACGGCGTCTCGCTCAACCAGTTCATCGGCGCCGCGCTCGCCGAGAAGGTCTCGGCGCTGCGCACGCAGGCGGTGCTGGAGGAGCGTGCCCGGCGCGCCGATCGGGCAGCATTCGATGCCGTGATCGCACGCGCCGGCGGTACCCCGCCCCGCCAGGGCGACGAGATCGTCGAGGACTGAAGGGCGCCTCGGGCTGGTCCAAGCCGGGTGTGGAGGTACGTGGAGGACTCCTCCTATATCGACGCTATAGGCGGGTGCGCGCGTGAAGCGTCGATAATGGAAAACGCTCCACGTACCTCCACACCCAAGTCCAATGATCGCGCTTGTCGAGAGCCGGCACGCTTCCGGTCCGTAGCGTCTTCACCGACCATAACGGGGATCTTCGGTGTAGTCCCGGCGCTTCAGGAGAATGCCCTGAAAGCCGCTGAGGTTGGTTCCAGCCTGGCGCTTGGCGACAAAGCCGCGAGCCTTGAGGATGCCGCGGAACTTCGGCTCGCTGCCGGCAGTGAGACCGGCACGCTGCGCCCAGGCGCTCCAGGCGGCGTAGAGCTCGCGCGTCGTCTCGTGCGCCAGGCTGTCGCGGGCGCAGCACTCCTCGAGCCAGCTGCCGAAACTGTCTTCGTCCTCGAAGTACTCGGCGGTGGCATCGATCACCGCGGCCGGAGGCTGCAGGCCTCTCTGCTGCCACTCGAGACAGCCGTGGATCGCCCAGGTCAGGATGCCCGGCCATTCCTGGCGCAGGGTCTCGCCGAGCTGCGGATCGCGTCGTTCGGGCGGGATCCGCACGGTGAACGGGAGCAAGTGGAAGCGCCTGCGGATCGCCTCGTCGATGTTGCGGAGGCCCGGCTTGTGGTTGCCGGCGATCAGCAGCTTGAACTGCGGGGTGTAGGTGAAGAAGTCCTGGCGCATGAACCGGGCGGTGATCGGATCGCCGCCGGTCAGCGCCTTGATCCGGCTTTCCGCCCAACGCCGGCCCTCGTCGGTCTCCTGTGCGGTCACCAGACGCGCGCCGCGCAGCATGGCGAGCTCGGTCGGATGCCGGTCGCTGCTGGTCTCGGTAAACGTGTCCATGCCGGCGATCCGGGCATAGTCTCCGAGAATGCCGGTGAGCGTGTTGAGGAAGGTGCCCTTGCCGTTGGCGCCGGTGCCGTAGAGGAAGAACAGCGCGTGTTCCCGCGTGCTGCCGGTCAGCACGTAGCCTGCGATGCGGCCGAGGAACGCCTGCAGTTCGGCATCGCCCGCGGTGATCTCGTCGAGAAAGCGCTGCCAGCGCGGACACCGGGTATAGGCGGGTGCCACCGCGGTGATCTTCGAGCACAGCGCATCTGGGTCGTGCGGATGGATCCGTCCCGAGCGCAGGTCGACGAGGCCGGCCGGCGTGTTCAATATCCAGGGATCGGCGTCCCAGTCCTCCGGGGTCGTCGCATGCCGGACATCGGCTCGCGCCAAACCAACGACCGCGGCGACCGTGCGCGCGCTGGCGACAGCACTCGCCACTTTCACCGCCTTCTCGCCGTCGAGGCCGGACAGAGCGTCCAGCGAGCGATCGCGGCACAGCCGCCGAGCATGGCTGAACACCCGCCGGCGCAGGTCCTCCCGCCAGCGGCCGCTGTCCCACTCGAACCACTTGCCGAAAGCGTCGCAATAGCGCAGGCGGTCGGCCTGCTGGGCCGAGAACGTGAGGGTCAGGGCCTCGTCGCAGAATGGCGCCAGCGCGCCGTCCGGCTCCGCAGAAGCATGGTCGTCCGGTTGCCAGACTGCCGTCGCTTCGCACAGCAATCGTAGCGTCTCCGGTCTGTTCCCGGCATCGATCCAGTCGGAGACGTCGCCGTTGGGCGGAAGGTCGGGCAGGACGACGATGCGGACACTGTCGGCGACGCCGTGCAGAGCAGCAGCGACCGTCTCGCCATGACTGCGGCCGGCGGCATCGTTGTCCGGGAGAATGTAGACAGTGCGTTTCTCGAAGAATCGGTTGAGGGACTCCGGCCATTTGTTGGCGCCGCCGGCGTTGCAGGTGGCGACGAGGCCGAGGCTCGCCAGCCGGTTGGCGTCTTTCTCACCCTCGACGACGAACACCGGCACATCGCCAGCAGCGAGCAGCTCCGGCAACCGGTAGGGAACGTGGCGGATGCCCTTGACCCGCCAGCTCCATCCTCCGTTGCCGTCGGGACGGCGCTGACGGAACGTCTTCGGCGCGTAGCGCACCACCTGGAACAGCAATGCACCGTTCTCATCGCGGTAGTCGTAGGTGGCGATGATGCGTCGGCACGGCAGCGAAGATCGCTCTTCGACGGCGACGCCGAGCTCGGACGCAATCCAGGTCCACGCCTCGTCCTCGCCGAGCCCGGTCTGCCGGCGGATCAGGTCGACCATCGATCCGCCGAGCTTCTGCTCGTGGTCGTACCACTGCCCGCGCTTCTCGCCGTCGATCTCGACGGCGACGCTGCCATTCCGGCCGAATCGCAGTTGTGTGCGGCTCGACAAGACGCGGTTCGGTTCGCCCAGCAGCCGCCGGGCCACCTCCTCGATGCGCTGATCGAGCTGGCGACAAACATCGGTGTGAACACTGGAGGATCGGGACACAGAGGTTCCCGTTCGCTTCTGACCGGTCATCGTCGGCCACGGACGTCACCCGCGCCCGCTCCGCCTGGCTGCTGCATGTGGGACTTCCCGAGAACGGCCGGCGGACCCCCGATCCGCCGCCGGAGACTGAAGTGCATTGATCGGCAGCATCGGCCATGGCCGATGCTGCCGCAGCTGCAGCATATCGGGATTGTGGTTAAGAAAAAAGTCCTATATAAGGCTCCTGCATATTTTCATGGCATTGCCGCGTGCTGCAGCCGACAGGGGACCTTGCGTTGATGTCGGATCTGTCACCGCGGGCCACCGCCAACGCGCTGGACCCCGAGCGGATGTCTCCTGAGGAGCGGTTGCGCGAGGTGGGCGAGATCCTGGCGGCAGGGCTGCTGCGGCTGCGGGCGAAGCGGGCGGCTGAGCGTGAGCACCGCCGAGAGAGTTCCCTGGACTTCGTGGCTCAGCAGAGCGTGCATGTCCGCAAGAACAGGCGCAGAGAGCGGCGATGACGGACGGTGTGTTGGCGCAGCTGGCGGCGTTGCCGGGCAAGAGCACGGCGGAGCTCAAGGCGCTGTGGGTCGAGCTTTATGATCGCGCGCCGCCGTCGTTCAACCGGGACTACCTGGTCAAGCGGCTGGCCCACCGCATTCAGGAGCTGGCCTACGGTGGACTTTCGGCACGCGCGGAGGCGAAGATCGATCGGCTGATTGCCGAAGAAGAGCTGCGTCTCAAGGGCAAGCTGCCGGTGCGCAAGGGTGACCGGCCGATCGTCGGCACCCGGCTGATCCGCGAGTGGCAGGGGGTCGAGCACACCGTCACCGTGCTGGTCGACGGCTACGAGTATCAGGGGCGGCCGTACAAGTCGCTGTCGGCGATCGCGCGGGCCATCACCGGCACCCGCTGGTCCGGCCCGCTGTTCTTCGGAATCCGTAATCACCGGAGCGGCAAGTGAAAGCGCCGGTGCGCAAGGTCCGCTGCGCCGTCTACACCCGCGTCTCCACCGACGAGCGGCTCGACATGGCGTTCAACTCGCTCGATGCGCAGCGTGAGGCGGCGGTGTCGTACATCGAGAGCCAGAAGCACGAAGGCTGGATCCTGGTCGGCGACCGCTACGACGACGGCGGCTTCTCCGGCGGCAGCATCGAGCGACCGGGACTGCAGCGGCTGCTGCGTGACGTCGAGGCGGGCCGGATCGATGTCATCGTCGTCTACAAGGTGGATCGCCTGTCGCGCGCGCTCGGCGACTTCGCCCGCATCGTCGAGCTGTTCGAGCGGCACACCGTCTCGTTCGTCTCGGTCACGCAAGCGTTCAACACCACCAGCTCGATGGGCCGGCTGACGCTCAACATCCTGCTCTCCTTCGCCCAGTTCGAGCGCGAGGTGATCGGCGAGCGCATCCGCGACAAGTTCGCCGCATCGAGGGCGCGCGGCATGTGGATGGGCGGCATCCCGCCGCTGGGATACGACGTCCGCGACCGCAGGCTGGTGGTGAACGAGAGTGAGGCCGAGCTTGTACGCACGATCTTCGCCCGCTTCCTGCAGCTGGGCTCGGCGACGGAGCTGGCACGCGAGCTGCGCCGGGCCGGGCACACCACCAAGAGCTGGACGACGCAGGACGGCAAGCCACGTCCGGGCAAGCCGATCGACAAAGGGGCGATCTACAAGATCCTCAACAACCGGGTCTACCTCGGCGAGGCGGTGCACAAGGGGTCGAGCCATCCCGGCGAGCATGAAGCGATCGTCGAGCAAGCGATCTGGGAGAAAGTGCACGCTGTCCTTGCCGAAAATGGCCGCCGTCGCGGCAACGTCACCCGCGCGCAGACACCGGCGCTGCTCAAGGGCCTGATCTTCACGCCCGGCGGCCACGCGATGACGCCGTCGCACACCCGCAAGGCCGGCAGGCTCTATCGTTACTACGTGGCGACCGATGCGATCCGCAACGGGCACGGCGACTGCGCAGTGCGCAGCGTACCGGCGGCGGAAATCGAAGCGGCCGTCGTCACCCAGGTGCGGCACCTGCTGCAGACGCCCGAGATCGTCGCTCGGACCTGGGCCGCGGCGAATCCGGATGCCGATGCTCTGGTGCCGGAGCGTGAGGTGGTGGCTTGCATCACGGAGTTCGCCCCGCTGTGGGAGGAGCTATTCCCAGCGGAGCAGGCGCGCATCGTCCGCCTGCTGGTCGACCGCGTCGATGTGGCGCCGGACCACATCGCGGTGCGGCTGCGCGCGGAGGGCTTGCAGACGCTGGTCGAGCAGCTGCGCACCACGGATGCGAAGGCGAACGCGGCATGAGGGCGAACCGCAAGTTAGCAAAGCCCGATTGGCAGTTCGACGGCACGACGATCAGCGTGCGGATGCCGATGACTTTCGTCCGCCGCAGCGGACGAAAGGCGATCGTCGCTCCCAATGGCGGCGACGCCTGGGCACTGGCGCGGCCACACCCCGACGAGGCGCTGATTCGCGCAATCGTGCGGGCGCATCGGTGGAAACGATTGCTCGATGCCGGCAGGTACCGTTCGGCGGGGGAATTGGGCGAAGCAGAAGGTGTTACGCGCAGCTTCGCCAATCGCCTGCTGCGGCTGACGCTGCTGGCTCCGGACATCGTCGAGGCCATACTCGACGGCCGACAGCCCAAAGCGCTGCAGCTCGAAGACCTGACCCGGTCGCTGCCGAGCGCATGGGGCGAGCAGCGACAACGCCCCTTCGCGAAATAGGCGTAGTGTCTCATGGTTTCCATTGCGGAAGTGGTGGTCATCGAGCGACCCCGAGTGTGTTGCCGCCCCGCAGGCTTTGTGGACGAGAGTGGCTCACCTGGGTCGCCAAAAGCTTCACACCTCTTTGCCGTTCGGCGACAGAAGCCGACGTGGCCAACGAGCATCGCTGATCGAACGCTCATTAGGTGCAGTCTTTCATAGTTTCATGATTTCATAGTAGGATGAATTAATGAAACAGGTGATCGCCCAACCCCC
>DAIQPV010000060.1:0-11856 GCA_036787145.1 Rhodospirillales bacterium | reverse complement strand
CCAGGTGCCGCCGACCAGGCCGCGGAGTTCCGGAAGGGCGCCGAGATTCGGGACAACGATCGGTCGATCGTACGACAGCGCTAGAATCGCACTCCCTGAGTTCAGAATCTCCGAGTACGGAAACACCATCAGGTCGGCCGCGAGGAGGAACAGCTGGATTTCTTCCGGCTTGATGTACCGGAGTTCGAGCCGGATGCGCGGATCCCCTTCGGCCGCTTCGACGATTTCGTCCCTGCCGCCGGTCCGCTTGCTGATTCGCCCGCAAATCAACAGCATCAGATCGTCGCCCGGTAAGGCGCGGAAAGCCTGAACAAGGCGCGGGACATTCTTGTAGGGCCGGATCTGGCCGAAGTGGGCGATGACCCGCTTTTCGGGTGGAATGCCGAGGATCTGCCGAGCCTCGTCTCTTGTGACCGTTCTCGGATAGGCGTCGCGAAAGTGCCCGTGGGGGATGACGAAGCTTGGACAGGTCTGCAGGTGGGGGTACTTCTCACGGGCCAGCTCCAGGCCCTTCTGGGTGAGCGCGATGACGCCGTCGACCCGGTCGATCACATCCTGCCAGAAAGGCAATTCGATCCGGGGGTAAACCAGATCGTGTGGAATGAGATCGTGAATCGTCCATATCAGCTTGATTCCGCGGCGGCGGGCGATATGTAGCAGCAGCCGGTACTGCTGCGCGGAATACCAGGCGCTCAGTCCGCTTTTCGTTTCGATCAGGCTCTCCGGCCAATGGATGTGCCAGATATCCACGTGCCCTTGCAGCAGATGGCGCGTTTGATACTCGCTGACCCTCACCCCCAGCCGCTCGAGCGCGCCGTACAACAAGAAGTTGTAAGGTTTCTTCACTCCATCCTTGAAGGCGGGGCGAGCGACGACACTGAGGGCGTTCCGCTCGCGATCAGCAGGGATCATGGGACGGCCATCGATGGGAGCAGCGACAAAAAACAGGCAAGTGCGTCACCTTGCAGACTTCTCCTTTCGACTGCAACAGCCGCGAGACGAATCGCGCCTGATCACTGTAAGCGCGTCGGAATTCTTGATCCGGATGCATGGCGCAGAAGGGCGTTCAAAAGCTGTCACCGGTCGCGTGCCTTGAGATCGGGACGTCGCGGTGGACATACACGCACATCACCAGACCGAAACCGAGCATCAGCGAAACAATTGCCGTTCCGCCGTAGGAGACCAGGGGGAGAGGGATTCCGACCACCGGGATCAGGCCCATCACCATGGCCATATTGATAAACACATAAAGGAAAAACGTAACGGTGATGCCGAGCGCCAGCAGTCGGCCGAACTGGCTCTTCGCCGTAATGGCGATCGCCAGACAGTAGGCGAGAACGGCGGCGTAGAGTGCCAGCACGACGAGTGAGCCGGCCAGGCCAAATTCCTCGGCGAGCATGGTAAAGATGAAGTCGGTCTGCTTCTCGGGCAGGAAGTTGAGGTGGCTCTGGCTCCCCTGCAGAAAGCCCTTGCCGAACGTGCCTCCAGAACCGAGCGCGATTTTCGATTGCAGGATGTGGTAACCGGAACCCAGCGGGTCGGTTTCCGGATCGAGGAAGGTCAGGACACGCTTGCGCTGGTAGTCATGCAGCATCTGCCAGGCAAGCGGCATCGCGGCCAGTCCCGCTACCCCAACGGCTGCGAACATCCACAGCCGGACGCCCGCGGCGAAGAAGATCGCCGCTCCTCCGATCAGCAGCATGAGCGCCGTCCCCAGGTCCGGCTGCTTCAGAACCAGCGCCACGGGGGCCAGGATCATCAGCGCCGGTAACACGATTTTCCAGGGCCGGCCCGTATCTTCCCCGGTCATGCCGTGAAAGTGCCTGGCCAGCGCCAGGACCAGCGCGACCTTCATCAGTTCGGAAGGCTGCAGATTGATGACGCCAAGGTCGATCCAGCGCTGCGCTCCCATGCCGATGAAGCCGGCCACATCGACCACGACGAGAAGAACGAGGGCGACGAGATAGGTGGGATAAGCGAGCCGCAGCCACAGCCGGATATCGGTAACTGCCACAACCAGGAGGATTCCCAACGCAACGACGAAGCGGGCGAGCTGCCGGCTTGCCCAGGGCTGCATGCTGCCGCCGGCCGCCGAATACAGCATAACGAACCCAATGCTGGCGATCGCGCAGAGCAGCAGGAGGAAGAGCCAGCGGATGCGCAGAAGCTTGTCCTTGAGCGACAGGCCACGCTGCTCGAACACAGAAAACGACATGGCCGGCGCTCAGCCTCCCGGTCGCCGTCCATCGGGCGCCCTGCCATCGGCGATGCGCACGGCCTCGAGCTGTTGCGCCTTCAGCAGAATGTCGCGGCCGACGGGAGCGGCCGCCTTCGAGCCGGCGCCGCCATGCTCGATGACCACGGCGACGGCGAAGCGCGGCCGGGAAACGGGCGCGTAGCCAATGAACAGAGCGTGGTCGCGGCGTTCCCATGGCAGCTGCTCGTTGCGAATGACGCCCCCCTTGCGCTCTGCCATGGAAATGCGGCGTACCTGCGAGGTGCCGGTCTTGCCGGCCATCTCCATGCCGGGAGTGGTGATGGCGGCGCGCTTCGCGGTGCCACGCTCGCCGTTGACCACGCCATCCATGCCGTCCCGAACGACGCGCAGGTGCGCTTCGCTCAGGCCAAGATCGGACGCCGTCTCATTGAGGCCTGCATGCTCCGCGGCCTTCGCATCGCGAACCAGTCGTGGAACGGGCGCCACCTTGCCGTTGGCGATGCGGGCGGCCATCGTTGCGAGCTGCAGCGGGCTCGACAACACATAGCCCTGACCGATCCCGGTGATCACGGTCTCGCCGACCGACCATCCCGATCCCCTTGTCCGCTGTTTCCACTCCGTCGTCGGCAGCAGTCCGGGGCGTTCGTTCGGCAGATCGATGCCGAGGCGGATGCCCAGTCCGAGGCGGTTTCCCATGGCAGCAATGCGGTCGACGCCAACCCGGCGGGCCACCTCGTAGAAATAGCAGTCACAGGACTGAACGATCGCGTCGCGCATCGCGAGCGAGCCGTGTCCGCCCCGTCGCCAGCAATGAAAAACCGCATTGCCGACGCGAAAATCTCCGGGGCAGAAGACGCGCGTCCTGGCGTCGATCACACCGCGCTCTAGCGCCGCGAGTGCGACCACCGGCTTGAAGGTCGAACCCGGCGCGTATTGCCCGGCGATGGCCTTGTTGATCAGGGGCGATTTCGGATCGGAGGTCAGCGCCTTCCATTCCTGCGTGGTCAGCCCCCGGGTAAATGCGGAGGGGTCATAGGCCGGGGTAGACGTCATCGCCAGCACTTCGCCGCTGTCAACATCGACAACAACGGCAGCGCCGCTCTCCGAGCCCAGCCGCTCGAATGCCGTCTTCTGGAGTTCGAGATCGAGTGCCAGCGTCAGATCGGCGCCGGAATCACCCTCGCGGCGATCGAGTTCGCGGATAACCCGCCCCACGGCGTTGACCTCGACCTGCGAAATGCCGCCAACACCGCGCAGCGACCCTTCATAGCGCTTTTCGATTCCGGCCTTGCCGATCCGGAAGCCGGGAACCTCCAGCAGGGAATCACCCGCCGCCAGGTCCGTTTCGGAGACCGGCCCCACGTATCCAAGCACGTGGGACAGGATATTCCCATAAGGGTATTCCCGGCTTTGTCCTTCCTCGACCGACACGCCCGTCAGGTCGAGGGCATTGACCTCGATGCGGGCGACGTCTTCCCAGCCCAGATTGTCGCGGACCGTCACTGGCACGAACGCACGCTGCCGGCCGATTTCCCGCAGCACCCGCTTGCGGTCGCTGTCGCTGATCGGAACGAGTTCGGACAGCAGATCGAGCGCCGCTGCCGGGTCGCGCGCCTGCTCGGCGACGATGACCACGCGGAATTCCTGCCGATTGAGCGCCAGGGGCCTGCCCAGCCGGTCCAGGATCTGGCCGCGGACTGGCGTTATCAACCGCAGATTGATCCGATTGTCTTCGGCAAGCGTGAGGTAGCGGTCGCCGTCGATCACCTGCAGGCTGTATAAGCGGCCGGCCAGTGCCGCCAGCAGCAGCGCCTGGCCGCCTCCCAACAGCAGGGCCCGGCGGGTGAACTGCCTGTGCCGGTCGAGGTCCCGGCTCATGCCGTCATGCCCGCTCCGGCAGCGACAGCCGGCAGCGGAGCAGGAGCCGGCAGAAGATCGGGAAAAACCCGATCGTCGTGACGACCTGGAAGGCGAGCTTCTCGGGGGCGACCAGTTCGAGATAGTACACGCTGGTCAGGACCCAGCCGAAGACGAGGGCTGCCGTGGCGACAAGGGCGAATCCCAACCAGGTGACTTCGAAAGATCGGCTGGCAAAGAAACGCCGCTGAGTATTCACGGCGGCGTGGACGCCGACCAGCACGCAGGCGCTGATGCCGATCGGCAATCCCACCAGGACATCCTGCAGCAGTCCGATGAAGAAGACCGCCACCGCCGGCAGCAGGTCCGGCCGGTAGAGGGTCCAGTAGAACACCGCGATCACCGGCAGGGCCGGCCATACCGACTGAAGCGCGGCGATATGCAGCGGCAGGACGCCGGCCAGCAGGACGGCCACCGTCACCACAAGAGGCAGGAGGTTCCGCGCCACAGTATCCAGCCGCTGCAAGACGGGGGAGATCATCGCGCATCGGCCCGCTGCGCCGGCATGCCCCGTGTCATTTGCTCGCCGCCGTGGTCATCGGTTGCGCCGCCGCGATCGGCCATGGGCGTGGCCGGTCCGAAATCGGCGACGCGCACAAATTCAAGGCGTCCGGGATCGGCGTTGGGGGTCACGCTGAACCGCCGGTCCTCCGCTTCCGAGACGATGCCGATGGCGAGACCGGGCGGAAAGCTGCCCGCCACGCCGGAGGTCACCACCTCGTCGCCGGCGGCGATGGCGTCGCCGGGTGCAACATGGACCAATTTGGGATGGTCGGTGTTATCACCGGCGAGAACGGCCCGGTAGCGTGCCGCTCCCACGAAGACCGGGACCCGCGAGTTCAAGTCGGTCAGCAGCAGGACACGGCCGGAGCGGGGGGAGACCCCGACGACGCGGCCGATCAGGCCTGAGCCATCGAGGACAATCTGACCCTTCTCGATCCCGTCGAGGGAGCCGGCGTTGATCAGGACGCTGCGGGCGAAAACCCCGGAGGAATCGGCGACGATCCGCGCCGACCGGTAGGTGGCGGCCGGATCCGGCACATGATTGAGAAGCCTGCGCAGGCCTGCGTTCTCGGCCTCCAGACGCTTTGCCGCAGCCTCCCATCGTTTCAGGTCATCGCGTTCCCGACGCAACTGCTCGTTTTCTTCTTCAACGTCGATCCGGTGGCCCGCCCACTCCAGGCCATCGGCGGCAATGTCGGCCGGCCGGGAGAGGACATCGAGAACAGGAACAACGGCGTCGCTCACCTGCAGCCGGAAGCGTTCGATCAGCAGGGCATCGGCCTTTCCGAGCAGGATCAGCCCGCCCGCGAGCAGAACGAGGCCAGCGTACGTCAGCCAGTGCACAAGCGACTTCAGCGCGGACATCTCGGTCTCGGTCTCGATCCCAGGGCGGGACGGTTCGTCAGCGCCCTCGGCTGCGGGCGACAGGCAGGCTTCGCTCCGGCCCGACTTTAATAAATGGCCCCAGATTACGCAAAGAACAGCTTCAGCTAATACATAGTGCTCAGAATATTCTGCATTTTTTTCATCTGTTCGAGGACGCGGCCGGTGCCCAGGGCGACGCACGTCAGCGGATCTTCGGCGATGGTGACCGGCAATCCGGTGGCATGCCGCAGCACGTAGTCGATGTTGGCGAGCAAGGCGCCGCCGCCGGTCAGGACAATTCCCTTGTCGACGATGTCGGCGGCCAGCTCCGGCGCCGTATGCTCCAGCGCCACCTTGACGGCATCGATGATGGTGCCGACCGGCTCGGCCAGGCTCTCGGAGATCTGACGTTCGCTGATCAGCAGCTCCTTCGGCACGCCGTTCATCAGATCCCGCCCCTTGATCTCCATGGTACGGCCGTCGCCGTCCTCCGGCGGACAGGCGGATCCGATTCCTTCCTTGATTCGTTCGGCCGAGCTTTCGCCGATCAGCAGGTTGTGGTTGCGGCGGATGTAGCCGATGACGGCTTCGTCCATCTTGTCTCCGCCGACCCGCACGCTCTTGGCATAGACGATGCCGCCCAGCGACAGCACCGCCACCTCGGTGGTGCCGCCGCCGATATCCACGACCATCGATCCGGTGGGTTCCGTCACCGGCAATCCCGCTCCGATCGCTGCCGCCATTGGCTCCTCGATCAGGAAAACCCGCCTTGCGCCCGCCTGCTCCGCCGATTCCTGGATCGCCCGGCGCTCCACCGCGGTCGAGCCGGACGGCACGCAGACGATGACCAGCGGGCTGGCGAAGCTGCGACGGTTGTGGACCTTGCGAATGAAATACTTGATCATTTCTTCGGCGACTTCGAAATCGGCAATAACGCCGTCGCGAAGCGGCCGGATGGCGTGGATGTTGCCGGGCGTCCGGCCCAGCATCAGCTTTGCATCCTCGCCCACGGCCAGAACCTGCTTGCGCCCCTTGTGCTCGAGGATGGCGACGACCGACGGTTCGTTGAGGACGACGCCCTTACCCTTGACGTAGACCAAAGTATTCGCCGTGCCGAGATCGATCGCCATGTCGGCGGAGAGAAAACCGAATAGCCGTGAGAACATCGCCCCTCGCTTGGATCGACGGCTGGTGCTTTTTGATTGGAAAGGGCCACCGGAGCGACTGCCCCGGTGGCCGGTGCCCCTCTTGGGTGCTTTCAGAGAATGGCCGGTTTAGAAACGCCGATCAAGCGGACAAGGCGGACGGCGCATGCTTCCCGCGCTTCACCAGCAGTTTGTTCAGGGCGTTCAGGTAAGCCTTGACCGAGGCGACCAGCGTATCGGTGTCCGCGCCCTGGCCGTTGACGGTGCGTCCGTGCTCCTCCAGCCGGACGGTCACCTCGGCTTGCGCATCGGTGCCGCCGGTCACCGCGTGCACCTGGTACAGCTTCAGGCGCGCTTCCGTCTCGAACAGCCGCTTGATGCACTTGAAGGCCGAATCCACCGGCCCGTCGCCGACGTCCTCGCAGAACCGCGGCTCGCCGTCCACCTCGATCGCCAGCCGCGCCCGCGCCTCCCGGGTTCCGCACTCCACTTCCAGCGAGACCAGCCGGATGCGGTCGTGCGCGCGCACCAGTTCGTCATCCACCAGAGCCACGATATCCTCGTCGAACACGTCCTTCTTGCGGTCGGCCAGGTCCTTGAACCTGGCAAACGCGTCTTCCAGGGCGTTGTCGCCCAGCTCGTAGTTCAGCTCGCGCAGCTTCTCGCGGAAGGCATGGCGGCCGGAGTGCTTGCCCAACACCAGCTTCGACTTCGACAGGCCGACCGACTCCGGGGTCATGATCTCGTACGTGCCGGCGTGCTTCAGCATGCCGTCCTGATGAATTCCCGATTCGTGAGCGAACGCATTGGCGCCGACGATCGCCTTGTTCGGCTGCACGACGAACCCGGTGATGGCGGAGACCAGCCGTGAGGCGCGCATGATGTTTTCCGACTTCACGCCGCTAAAAAAGGGCATCCGGTCGTGGCGGGTGCGCAGCGCCATGACGATCTCTTCCATCGCCGCGTTGCCGGCGCGCTCGCCCAGCCCGTTGACCGTGCACTCCACCTGCCGCGCGCCCGCGGAAACGGCGGCCAGGGAGTTGGCCACGGCCAGGCCCAGGTCGTTGTGGCAGTGAACCGAGATGATCGCCTGGTCGATGTTCGGCACGCGGGCGCGGACCATGGCGATCAGCGCGCCGAACTCGTCCGGCACCGCATAGCCGACGGTATCGGGGATGTTGATGGTGCGGGCGCCGGCTTTGATCGCCGCCTCGATGCAGCGGCACAGAAAGTCATGATCGCTGCGCGAGCCGTCCTCGCACGACCATTCAACGTCGTCGGTAAACTTGCGGGCGTAGCTGACGCTCTCGATGATCCGCTCATAAACCTGCGCCGGCTCCAGCTGCAGCTTGTACTTCATGTGCAGCGGGCTGGTGGAGATGAAGGTGTGGATGCGGCCGCGGGGCGCAGGCGCGATCGCTTCGGCGACGCGCTCGATATCGCCCCGGACCGCGCGGGCCAGCCCGCAGACGGTCGAGGATTTGATCTGCCTGGCGATCTCGTGAACGGCCTCGAAATCGCCGGATGAGGAAATCGGGAACCCGGCCTCGATCACGTCAACGCCCATTTCCTCCAGCACCTGGGCGATGCGCAGCTTTTCTTCCAGGTTCATCGAGGCGCCGGGCGACTGTTCGCCGTCCCGCAGGGTGGTATCGAAAATGACGACGCGGTCGGAGGAGGCCGGGTCTTGTGCTGTGGTGGTCATCGGGTCAATCCTTCGGAAAGCAGGTGTCACAAAGCGGCTCGAAGTCCGCGCTTGCTCCCCTGAAACGCAGCCTTGCCGGCAATTGAGGCCGGGTCGGGCGGTTCAGGGGTACCTAAGTCGAAGGCCCCCGCAGCGACGCGGCAGCAGGCACGGCAAACCGACGCCGGCGTCCGTCATTCCGGGGCAGCCGGATTCCGGCGCAGCCTGCGCCGTTCCCCATCCGTCACCCGTTCCTGCCGCCGTCACCATCTCCACTCACCGGCTCTTCTGCCACAGTGCGTCGCATACGCATCGCTATCCGAAGGACTAGGTGATATGCGGACCCCACTCTTGTCAACAGGATTGTCTGCAGCCGAGGCTCGCGCAGGCGACGGCGGCTGTCGGGGTCAGAAGGGCGCGTGACGATGGACGACCGGCCGGCGCCGGGCGACGTTTGCCCGGCCTCCTCCTGTGACGGCTGGTGGCCGCTGGCGGCAACCGACATGGAAAACGTGGCGGCAATCGCGAGCCTGCTGCATCCGTCGCTTCCGGAGCGCCCGGACATCCTGGCCGAGAAGAACCGGTTATTTCCTCAGGGCTGCCGCAAGTTGCTCGTGAACGCGCGGTTCAGCGGCTACGCGCTGGCCCACCCGTGGTTATTGGCCTCGCCGCCAGGCCTCGATCGCTATTTGGAAAGCCTTCCCGCGACGACGGACTGTCTGTTCATCCACGATGTGGCGGTGCTGCCGCAGGCACGCGGGCAGGGGGCGGCCGCGGCATACCTGCAATTGATGGAGATAGTGGCGAGCGCGCATGGGCTGTCCGCGCTCGCCTTGATCGCCGTTCATGGGACGGCCCGCCTGTGGCACCGTTTCGGCTTCGCTGCGGCGGACGGCCTTGCCTCAGGCGCGCCCGCCGCCTATGGCGCCGAGGCGGTTTACCTGATCCGGCGCCTCGACTGAGCGGAAAGCCGGAGCTCAGGCAATGCCGGGGCGGACGGCATAGTTGCCGTAGCGGTCCGGCGTACCCGCGTCCTCGCCATAGAGCCCGCAACGCACGGCATGCACCAGCTGCGGCACCACCGCCGGGAGGCCGTAGCGGGGGCGGAAGCCGAGCGTGTCCCGGATCTTGGCGAACGAAACCCGGTAATTGCGGCGGTCACCGCCGCCGTCGACGAAGCGGACGTCGCCCGCCACGTGACGCAGCACCTCGTTGACGATCTGCTCCTTGGTGAGGTTGTTGGCATCGGAGCCGACGTTGAAGACCTCGCCGGAAACCTTGCGGTCGGGCGCATGCAGCACCGCCAGGATCGCCTGGCAGATATCCCGGACATGACAGTACGGACGCCAGGTGTCCTTGTCGTAGACGTCCAGCTTGACGCCCGCGGCGATCGCCCGGGAGAACTCGTTGACGGTGAGGTCAAACCGCATCCGCGGCGATAGACCGAACACGGTGGCGAGCCGCAGGATCACCGGGTGGAAGTCGAACCCCAGACGCTGTTCCAGGAGCGCCTGCTCGAACGCCACCTTGGTTTCGGCATAAACCGACAACGGGTTGAGCGGAGCGGTCTCGGTGGCCGGCTCCGTCCCTTCCCACAGGCCGTAGTTGCTGCACGTGGAGGTGAAGACCAGGCGGCGGACGCCACGCCCGGACAACGCCTGCAGGATGGCCTTGCCGCCATCCAGGTTCACCTCTCTCGCCAGTTCCGGATATTTGCGGCTGATCGGATCGCCGACCAGCGAGGCGAGCAGGACGACGTCGGTGATCCCTTCCAGGGCCTGGTTCAGCGCGTAGGGATCGCGCAGATCACCCACCAGGAGGGAGGTGCGCGGCCGGGCGATCAGGCTCTCGGCGACGTGGAAGTGGCCATAGAGAAAGTTGTCGAGCACCCGGACGCGATATCCCCGCGACAGCAGGGCTTCCGTCAGGACGCAGCCGACATAGCCGGCGCCGCCGATCACCAGCACGTGCCGGCCCAGGCCCTCGAGGTTCATGATATCGCTGGCGGTGAGTGCTTCCGCGCCGTCAACGCTGTCAACCAACCGCGGTCCGGTGTACGGCCGCAGACTCACGAGGCCATCATGCATTACCCTGTTACTCCTCTCGGTCGCCCGTTTAGCGTGTCTCGCCTGTGCGCCGGCCCGGAACCGATCGTTCCGGACGATGCGCGACAGCCGCCCCGGTGCCTCCCCTCTCCCCTGATGCGCACGGTGATGAGGCAGCGCCGGCCCTACTCCTCACACGGATTGTTCTGGTTGAGGACGGTCCGGGCACTGGCCCTCATCTGTGTGTAGTCGTTCCCCGCCGTGTCATATAAGATATTGTAATTATTGTTGAAAACAGCGACTGCGGCTTTCTCCTGATGAACGAAGGCGGTGCGGCGCAGGGTGGTGTTGCGCGTGCCGTCGTCGAGGTAGGCGCCGACGCACCGTGAATCGATGACGCTGTCCTGGATCACCACGCCGTCGCACGCCGGTTGCTTCCCCCAGGCCGGATCGGCCCACTCGCAGACCACGCCGACGCCGACGTTCGGGCCGATGTGCAACCGTTCGAACAGGCTGTCGGTGGTGAAATGTTCCAGATAGAGCCCCGTGCTGATCCCGCGGGGGGGACCGATGTCGTCGATGTCGATGTCGCTGAGGTGCGTGTTCTTTGCCGCCGTGCCGGTCCATACGCCCATCCAGGCACAGTTCCGGACCTTGAAGCGCCGGCCCACCGCCGTGTTGCCCACCCAGATGCAGGCTTCGGCGGTTCCGTCGGCGGACTGCGGAACCGGGCGGCTGACGTTGGCGACGTCGAGATCCTCGAGCAGCGGCGGTTCGGCCACGGTCCGCTTGAAGTCGTCGGCATCGACGAAGATGCCCCAGCTACGAAAGTTCGCCGCCGTCACCCGCTGGAGGATCAATCCTTCGGGCTGGCGTGCAGCAATGCCGGAGTCGAGTACGCCGTGGCCGTCGATCGCGATGTCGGCGACCACCATGTTCCGCGCGGTGCCCCAGACCTCGATGGCGGCGTTGTTGGCGGCGTTGCCCGGCTCCTGAACGTCGAAGGCGAGACCTTGCACCCGCGCTCCCCCGGCGCAGTCGTTGCTGCCGATGTTCAGGCCTGAGGTCAGAATCGCCTTGCCCTGGTGCTGGGCGAACAGGCGGTGCCCGCAGGCGTTGTTGAACGGCCCGGACGCCCCATAACGGCCGTCCTTGAGGACAATGTCCTGCGGCTGCTCCGGCAAAAGCGCGCGGGCCAGCTCCGCCCCATTGTCCACCCAGACCGCCCCGGCCGGCAGCGGATAGGCGGCCGGCGGCTGCGGCGGGGCGACCTGGGCGACCGGGGCGGCCGGTGCGCCGTGCGCCTTGCCGATGTGAACCGCGGCGGCAAGAGCCAGGGCGGCGATGATCCACCGCCGCGGCCGTCCGTTCGGGCGGATGCAGCCGGTCCACAGCGCGTCCACGCCGTCGGAGGGCGCAGCGCCGAACTGGGAAGGGCCGGGTTGGGAAGGGCCGGGTTGGGAAGGGCCGGGTTGGGAA
>DAIQPV010000059.1:0-12014 GCA_036787145.1 Rhodospirillales bacterium | reverse complement strand
CGTGCCGTTCCAGGCTTGCAGCGCGGCACCCAGCGTGACGAAGCCGATCTGTGCTTCGTTGGCCTCGATGAGCTGGATGTTCTGGTTGGGTCCTTCCGTCGTCTTCTCGGAGACCGGAAGCTTCAGGACGGAGGTCAGGATCCCGGCGAGCGCCTGGCCGTACGCATGGTAGGTGCCGCCGGGCGATGCGGTGACCAGCGTCAGCGATGCCGGCCAACCCGGATCAGCGGCACCTGAATTCGAGACCGGCGCCGCAATCACCATCATCGCGATCAGCACGATCCCCGGCAGACGTGCTTTCATCCCGGCCGCTCCCCTTGCCTTCCTGTGTGCCTGCGTGTTCTGGCCGCGGGCTCTTTTGACTGCTCTATCTCTGGCTTAGCAGGCTGCCTCATTCCCGACGGGGTGGCCTGGCTGCCTGTCCGCTCGCGGGAGAGCGGATCCCCGGAGCTTATCGCCTGCCCGAATCCCGCGCAACTCATACGCAGTAGCAGTCGGGGAGTTCGCCGGCTTGCCGATCACCGCCTCGCGGAGACGTCCGGTCCGGCCTGTCTAGCCATTGCCGTACCGCTCGCGCATTTCCCGCTTCAGCGTCTTGCCGGCGACGTTGCGCGGGAATTCGTCGTAGACGAGCACGTCTTTGATGCGCTGAAACTTGGCGTCCACGCGCGCGTTGGTCCATTCGATCAGGACAGCCGGCTCGACGCTTTCGCCTTGCTTGAGGGTGACCGAGGCGACCGGCACCTCGCCCCACTTCTCGTCCGGAATGCCGAAGACGGCTGCTTCGCGCACCGCTGGATGAGTTGCGATGATCTTCTCGATATCGAACGGATAGACGTTGACGCCGCCGGTGATGATCATGTCCTTGATGCGGTCGACGAGGAACAGGTAGCCCTCTTCGTCGAGATAGCCGGCATCGCCGGTATGCAGCCAGCCGTCGCGGATCGCCAGGGCAGTCAGGTCCGGGCGCTTGTAGTAGCCCGGCATCATGCACGGGCTCTTGCCGCAGATTTCGCCGACCTCGCCGGGCGCGCACGCGCTGCCGTCGTCGCGGCGGATGCTGATCTGCATGAACGGCGGCGGACACCCGACCGAGCCCAGCTTGCGCACCGAGTCGTGCTTGTCGAGCACGGTCATGAAGCCCTCGGTCAAGCCGTACAGCTCATAAAAGCGCCCCGGCAATTCGGCGTTGATCCGCTCCTTGACGCGGACGTGCAGCGGCGCGCCGAGGTTGTGCAGCATCTCCAGGCTCATCAGCTTTTCAGGCGCGTAACTGGGATGGTCCAGAATCGCTGCGATCTGCGCCGGCACGAGCACGATGTGGGTCACCTTCCAGCGGTCGATATCCTCGATGACCCGGCCGGCGTCGAAGGCCTCGTGCAGGACGTAGGTGCCGCCCACAAACATCCAGGGCATCAGATCGACCATGCAGCCGTTAAAGACGATCGAGCCGGCATGCAGAACGACGCTCTCCGGCGTGATCCGGAAGGAGGAGGCGAAAATCGTGCTGTACATTGCCCGGACATAGTGCGTGTGGACGATGCCTTTCGGCAGCCCGGTGGTGCCGCTGGAATACATGATGTTGAATTCATCAGCGTCCTCGATGCCGGCGGGCGGAGGACTGGCATCGGGCATGTCCCCGACAAACGTCGTGTAAGATCGAAAGCCAAGGCGACCGTCGGCGGCGTCCCCGACCAGCACCCAGCCGTCCTCGGCAATCAGCGGCAGCTTTTTGCGAATGCGAGAAAAGGTGTCCGCAAAGGACGCATGGCCGATGACCAGCCGCGTGTCGGAGTCACCGAGGAGTGACAGAAGGCCGCCATCCTGCAGCAACGGGCTGAGCGGGACGATGACGCAACCGGTCTTCGCCCCCGCCCAATAGGCCAGCATCATCTCCAGGCAGTTGGGCAGCACGGTCGCGAACTTGTCGCCCTTCCCGAGGCCGGCCGTCAGCAGGGCGTTGGCAAGGCGATTGACCGCCTGGTCAAGGCTGCGCCAGGTCAGGCACTGCCCGCCCACGATCAGCGCCGGATGCTCCGCGCGATAGCGGGCGTGGCGCGACGACAGCGATCCCATATCCATGGTCCGACCCCTCTTATCCCCTTTATTACCGAGGATACACCGCCTCGATCCGCGCACCAGCCCTGGAAATCGCCGGCGACAGGTGCTAGACCACCGCCCGATGTTTTGCTCGTCGGGGACGGTCTTGGATACGGTTTTCGCCAGGTTCTCGGTCGGGCAGGTGGTCCGGCACAAGCTGTTCAACTATCGTGGCGTGATCGTTGACGTGGACCCCTGCTTTTCCGGCAGCGAGGACTGGTACGAAAAGATGGCGCCCAGCCGGCCGCCGAAAAACAAGCCGTGGTACAAGGTCCTCATGCACTCGACCGACAATCACACGTATGTTGCCGAGCGGAACCTTGAGCCCGACAACAGCGGCGATCCGATCGTGCATCCGGACCTCGACTCGTATTTTCTGGGACGGGACGATGCCGGCTACGTCCCGCGCGGCCGGGGTAACTGAGCTTGGCCTGCCCCTGCACACCCGCCTCAAATGTTCATGGTGCAGTGCAAAAATGAAGGCTGGCGGCGCTGTCGATGGATGCTACAACCTAAGATCCGGGCACAACGACCACCAAGATAGAAAGGGGACGTCTATGCAACTGAAAGTTCTCGCTTTTGTCCTCGCGGGCGGCGAAGGAACGCGACTCTATCCCCTGACCAAGGAACGGGCGAAGCCAGCGGTGCCGTTCGGCGGCAAGTACCGCATCATCGACTTCGTTCTGAGCAGCCTGATCAACTCCGGTATCCACTCGATCTACGTCGTCATCCAGTTCCGCAGCCAGTCGCTGCTGCAGCACATCAGCGACGGCTGGCGCCTCGGCGGCCTGTTGAAGAGCGAGTTTATCGTGCCGGTCCCGGCGCAGATGCGCTCCGAGGGCAAGGACTGGTACCGCGGGACGGCTGACGCCATCCACCAGAACATCAACCTGATCGAGCAATCCGCCCCGAATGTCGTCGCCGTCTTCGGCGGTGATCACATCTACCGGATGAACATCCGTGACATGATCGAATTCCACGAGCAGAAGCGCGCGCATGTCACCATCGCGGCAATCCCGGTCGAAAAGAAGTACGCCAAGGAATTCGGCGTGATCGAGACCACCAGCGGCGGCCGGATCGTGGGCTTTCACGAGAAGGACGCGAATGCACCGACAATGCCGGGCGACCCCTCGCGGGTGTTCGCGTCGATGGGCAACTACATCTTCTCCACGGACATGTTGCTCAAGCTGGTAGAGGAAGATCAGCAGGACCCGAACAGCAGCCACGACTTCGGCAAGGACATTCTGCCGAAAGCCATTGGCCGCGCCGAGATGTTCGCTTACGATTTCATGACCAACACGATTCCGGGAGAGCCCGCCGACAAGGAACCGTACTGGCGCGACGTCGGCACGCTGGACGCGTATTACGAAGCCAACATGGATCTCCGCGCGATTACGCCGGCACTCAATCTGTTCAACCGGCAATGGCCCTTGCGGACCGCCGGCTACTCCGACCCGCCGACGAAGTTTGCCTTCGACGAGGAAAGCCGGCGCGGCCAGGCGACGGATTCCGTGCTGGCCGGCGGGTGTATCGTCTCAGGGGCTCGGATCAAGAATTCGGTGATCGGCCGGCACGTGTACGTGCACGCCGGGGCGGACATTCAGGATTGCATCATTTTCGATAACTGCGATATCGGACGGCGCTCCAAGCTCCGCCGGTGCATCCTGGAAAAGAACGTCCGCATTCCTGAGGACACGGTGATCGGCTACGATCTCGAAGAAGACCGGAAGCACTACTTCGTGAGCGAGAGCGGGATCGTCGTGGTGGAAGGCAAGCGCACCCCGGTAGAGCTGACGACGATCGCCATTTGAGGCAGATTGGCAAGGCGTAACAACGCTGAGTTAAGGGCGCACCGGATCGAACGAAGGGAGGAGCGGTGCGCCAGCAGGGTTGGTGCCGATCGCCACGGCGGTCGGTGCGGTCAGGCAGACGGTGAGTTCGCCGGCCAAAAAGCGGTCATGGAGCCGGGCCGTTGTTGCCTGGGCGGACGCCCATCGTGATGGCCTGGGGCTTGTTGCGGTCGCCGTCGTCCTGCTGCTTTGCGGCTTTGCCCTGGACAGGCTGCTGGCGGAGATGCGTGTCGCCGACGTCGGTCAGGCGATCCGGAATTTATCCGGCAGCGCGATTCTCCTCTGCCTCTGCTTTACCGCCCTCAGCTTCATCACGCTGATCGGTTATGACTGGTCGGCACTGCGCTACGTCGGCCAGCGCCTGCCAGCCCGCGTCATTGCCGTCGCGTCGTTCTGCGGCTACGCGATCGGCAACACCGTCGGGTTCTCGCTGCTGACCGGGGGATCCGTGCGCTTTCGGATCTACTCCGCGGCGGGGGTGTCGGCCGACGATATCGGCCGGGTGGCCATCTTTTGCATCGTTGCCTTCGGCTTTGGCATCTGCGCGGTGAGCGGCCTCGGCGTGCTGCTGCGCCCCCGGCTCCTGTCGGAAATTCTGCATGTCCCTGTCTGGCTGCTGAAGGTCGCCAGCATCTCCATGATCCTGGGGGTCGCGGCGTTCCTGTTGCTGTGTGCCCGCCGGCGCGTCGTCAAGTGGCGGGGAGGGGCGCTGCCGCTGCCGTCGATGTCGCTGGTCGCGGTGCAGCTCACCATTTCGGCCGTCGATCTCACCTTTGCCTGCGCGGCGCTGTGGGTGCTGGTGCCGCCGGAACTGGGGTTCTCGTTCCTGGCGTTCCTGCCGCTCTACTGCGTCGCCATTGTCGCCGGCGTGATGAGCCATGTCCCGGGCGGGCTGGGCGTTTTCGAGGCGGTGTTCGTCTACGCGCTGGGGGACCGCACCGAGATCGGTCCGCTGGTGGGCGCGCTGGTGGTCTATCGGCTGATCTACTACGTGCTGCCGCTGCTGGCTGCCGGCGTGCTGCTGGGGCTCAACGAGCTTCGCCGTCAGATCCCGGCCACGATCGCCGCGTTCGACCGGCTGGTCGAGGTCACGGGCGAGATCGTGCCGACCTTCGCCAGCATCCTGGTGGTGCTGGCCGGCATCGTGCTGCTGGCCTCGGGCGCAACCCCGATGAGCCCGGAACGGGCCGCGGTGATCGGCTCGATCGTGCCGTTGCCGGTGATCGAAGCCTCGCACTTTCTGAGCGGCATGGTGGCGAGCATCCTGATCTCTCTCGGGCCGGCGCTGCAGCGGCGGCTGAATGCCGCCTATTGGCTCGTCCACATCTTCCTCGCGGCGGGCATCGTCTGCTCGCTCGCCAAGGGCCTCGACTACGAGGAGGCGATTACGCTTGCCCTGATCGCCGCCCTGATGATCCCCTATCGCAAGGAATTCTACCGTCGCACCTCGCTGCTCGACGAGCCGTTTACGATCCGCTGGACCGTGGCGCTGGCCTGCATCATGGGGGCTGCGGTCTGGCTGATGCTGTTTGCGTACAAGCACGTGGAATACGACCACGCCCTGTGGTTCGAGTTCGCCCTGGATGCCGATGCGCCCCGCTCGCTCCGGGCCATGCTCGCCGCCGTCCTGGGGCTTGCGATTCTCGCGGCGATGCACCTGCTGCATCCGCCGCGTCGCTCCACTGTTCCCCCCGCAGCCCACGACATCGAGCAGGCGAGCGAGATTGCCCGGGGCCAGAGTCGGGCCGACGCCTTGCTGGTGCTGATGCGGGACAAGAAGGTCCTGTTCGGCGCCTCCGGCCGGTCGTTTTTGATGTACGGTCGGCATGGCGGCTCGTGGATCAGCCTGTTCGATCCGATCGGCCCACCTGAGGATCTCCCGGAACTGATCTGGCGGTTTCGGGAACTCTGTGACCGTGAACGCGCCCGTCCCGCTTTCTATCAGATCAAGCCGGACCACTTGCCGCTGTACGTCGATGTCGGTCTCACCCTGACCCGGCTTGGCGAAGAGGCGCGCGTGCCGCTTACGCAATTCTCTCTCGATCGGCCGGCCAACAGAAAGTTGCGCCAGACCTACAACCGGGCGCTGCGCGACGGACTGACGTATCGGATCATCGGCCGGGCGGAGGTGCCCGATTTCCTGGAGCCGCTGGCGATCACCTCCGATGCGTGGCTGTCGGCGAAGAAGGTGCGGGAGAAGGCCTTTTCTTTAGGCGCGTTCTCGCCGGACTATATCCGTAACTTCGACATCGCCGTCGTCCTGAAAGACGACGAGGTGGTCGCATTCGCTACCCTGCTTGCGACCGATAGTGGTGCAGAAGCGAGCCTCGACCTGATGCGTCATCGGCCGGACGTGCCCTCCTCGACCATGGAATTCCTGATCATTGCAACAATCGTCGAACTGCAAAGACGCGGCCTCGCGTGGTTCAATCTCGGCATGGCGCCCCTGTCCGGCCTGGAAAGACGGCGCCTCGCACCGCTGCGTCATCGCCTGGGCGCCCTTGTTTTTGAACATGGCGAGCAGTTCTACAATTTCCGTGGCCTGCGTCAGTTCAAGGAGAAGTTTCGCCCCGAGTGGGAACCGCGCTACCTGGCATCTCCCGGAGGTGTCGAGCCGTTGATCGTGCTGGCCGACGCTGCGGCGCTGATCGGCGGCGGTTCCCTGATCGGGGTGGTTCGCAAATGACCGTCTTTGGCGCCGGCGCTTTTCGAGCGGCTGCCGCTGCGCTGCTCCTGGCGCTCGCCACCCTGCTGACGGCAGGATGTTCATCCCAGCAGGCGATCGATACGGAGGAGCTTGGCCCAATTCCTCTGTTCGTCCCCGACGGACGGCCCTCGGGCCTGGTCTTTCTGATTTCCGACGCCAATGGCTGGTCGAGAAAGATGGCGCGGCTGGCGCAGCATTTTCGCAGCCGGGGCCAGATTGTCGCAGGAATCGACGCGCGGCAATTGCTGGCCCATCTGACCCCGGACGAGGCGCAGTGCTTTTCCCTGACGCCCGTCTTTGAGCGGATCAGCCAGCGCATTCAGGGAGGTGCCTCCCTCGACTTCTACCATCTGCCGGTCCTGGCGGGTGTCGGCGACGGGGCGACGCTGGCGCTGGCCGGGTTGTGGCAGGCGGGCCCGGAAACGATCGCGGGCGCGCTGACCGTCAATTTCCGGCCCTCCCTCGCGAGTCGGCTGCCGCTGTGCGCCGAGCCGCCGGCCCAGCCGGCAGGCGACGGACGCGGGTTTGCCTACACCGCCCCGCAAGCGCTCTTCGGCTGGTGGCAAGGCGCCTGGACCGAACCGGTAACCGCTGAGACGCAACTCTACTTTCCGCTCATGGGCGCGGCCCAGCCGGCTGCAATCGAGCGCTCGTCGCCGTCGGTGGCGCTCCGACGGCTGTTTGACCAGAACAGCGAGGAGCAGGAACGGGACGCGGCGCAGGCCCTGAAGCTCGGCGATCTTCCTGTCGTCGACCTTCCCGGCCGGCCCGGCACCGACATCGCCGCGATCGTCCTCTCCGGGGACGGCGGGTGGCGCGATCTGGATCGCGAGCTTGGCCAGATTCTGGCGACCGCGGGCGTGCGCGTGATCGGCATCGACACGCTTCGCTACTTCTGGAGCGAAAAGTCGCCCGAAGAGACGGCGATGGAATTCGACCGCCTGATCGCCGACCTCGGTGAGCGCACCGGTATCCGCAAGATCGCGCTGATCGGGTACTCCTTCGGCGCCGACGTGCTTCCCGCCCTCTACAACCGGCTCGATGCGCAAACCCGCGAGCGCATCGTCCTGATCTCGCTGCTGGCTCTCGGCCGCGATGCGCATTTCGAAATTCACGTCTCCGGCTGGCTCGGAGGAGACGAGGCCGAAGACGCGATGCCCATCGCCCCGGAGCTGGCCGCCATCAATCCGCGACTCCTGCAGTGCATTTACGGGACGGAGGAATCGTCGGACACCGGCTGCCGGGACCTTGCCTCGCCACCGGCGGAGGTGATCGCCATTGCTGGAGGCCATCACTTCGACGAGGACTATCCGGCGCTGGCGGAACGCATTCTGCATCGTCTTCACGCCGCCCGGATCGGGCAGAAATAGCCGGAAAGGCTCCGACGCCTACTGTCGGCCCGGGAGCCGCTTCTTGCGCTGCAACTCCAGACCCTCCGGACAGGTGGCACTCCCGTCGGCGCGCCACAGCACGGGCGAACCCTGGCTGGCGGAGGCCGGCGACCATCCGCCGGGCGCGCAGACGCAGGGCTGCACCTGGCAGGCGCCGAAGAGATCCTTCTGTGTCTCATCGTCGGAGACACAAGCGGCCGCCAGCATCGCGATGACGACAAGCAGGCGAGAGAAGCGCAGGGTCTTCGATCCGTCCTTGCCCATGCCTGCAGAGTGCTCCCGATTGCGCATCTCGCCCCGCTATTTCCCGGCCGGCATTGCCGGGCTCGCAGACCGCAAGGTTCGCTCCAGCAGAATATCGTAAATGGGCCGGGACCCCAGGGACGCGGCCACCAACGAGGCGACGGCAGAGCACACCAGCATCATTGGCAGCAGCAGATAATTGCCGGTCATCTCGGCGATGAGGACGGCACCGGTCAGCGGTGCTCCGACCGTTGCTGCCAGCAGGCCGGCCATGGCAGCGACGGCGAACATCGCCGGCTCGGTGATCAGCCCCGGGAAAAGGGCGGCCACGGCCTCGGCATAGAGGAGCCCGAGCAGCGTCCCGGCTGCCAACTGCGGAGCGAAAATCCCGCCCGGCGTTCCAGCAGCATAGCAAAGCGGGAAGAGCAGTGTGCGCAACAACAGCAGCGAGGAAAGCAGAACTATGGCGGGCGGATGAGTGAGGAAGTGAAGGGTCAGCACCTCCCCGCCGCCGGTCGCCTCCGGCAAGAGTCCCGCCAGGGCGCCGATCGTACCGCCGATGAGGAGCGCCAGGGGCAGGCGGCCGATACGCTCGGCGACCACGCGCAACGCGTCCTGCGCCCATGGGATGGAGGCGTTGAACAGGGCGGCATAGAGTCCGAGAATCGCCGCAAGCGGCGTGGCGAGCACCAGGTCAAGCCAATGAATTTCGTCGAATACGGTGATCGGCAGCAACCGTCCCGGATCGAGGACGAGGATGCCGGTGATGCTGCTGGCCAACGACGCGACGATCACGCCGTTGAGGACGATCGGCGTGATCGAAAATTTGTCGCGCAGTTCTTCGACCACGAACAGGATACCGCCGAGCGGAGCGTTGAAGGCGACGGCGAGACCGGCCCCGGAGGCGGCGGCGACCAGCGCCTTGCCATTGTAATCGTCGGCTCTGAAGAGTGCCGCGACCGCCGCGCCGACAGCGCCGCCCATGTGGATCGTCGGCCCCTCCCGTCCGAGGATCATGCCAGCCGCCATGGCCATGACCCCGGAGATGAATTTGACCGGAATGATCCTGGGCCAGCGCAGCGGCGGGCGAAGCCCGCTCAGGGTACCCTCGATCTCATGGATCCCGCTGCCCGTCGTTTCCGGGGCAAATCGGTGCGTCAAAAAGACCGACAGGCCCACCAGCGCTGCTCCGACCATGGCGCCGATCGCCCAGCCGGGGACGACCCCGGTGGCACCGGGTCCGGTGATCATCAACAGCAGCGCATAGCCGTGCCCAATGCAGAAAAAGAACGCGCTGCCGAGGAGTCCGACGATGATCCCGACGATGACTGCCAACAGGTTAACGCGAACGATGTGGCGCATATCCGGTGGGTTTCTCCAACTTTGCCAGGCCCTCGGACAGCACAGGAACCGGCCGGGAAGGGTCTCTCGGGCGCTTTTGCTCGGGCTTGCGCGACACTCTGCCCCGAGCGTCTCCGCCGATCAAACCCGATCGAAGAAGACGGGCGGCAGAGCACGCACCACCGCCGCAACCTGCTCGCAATCTCCTGTTGTGGGGTGCACCCGGGTGGCGTCATCCTGCAAGGATGTTCGGCGTGCGCGCTGTCCTTCGAGCTGGCGCCGGCGGCACCGCTGCCGTCGTGCTGGCCGCGCTCGTGGCGCTTGGAGCCTGTTCCCCGGCATCCGACGGGGCACGGTTCCGGAACGATACCGGCATGCCCGGCGACGTCACCGGCCAGTATGCGGCCCTGGAGTGCGTTCCCTTTGCCCGAGCCCTGTCAGGAATTGACCTGCGCGGCAACGCCGCCGACTGGTGGCAGCAGGCCGAGGGCCGCTACGCTCGCACCAGCACCCCTGCCGTCGGCGGCGTTCTCGTCTTTCGCCGTTCCGCCCGCCTGGCGCACGGCCACCTCGGGGTGGTCGCGCACATCGTCTCGGACCGCGAAATCCTGGTCACCCAGGCCAACTGGGTGCGCAACAGGGTATTTTCCGATATGCCGGTGATCGATGTGTCGCCCGATAACGACTGGCGTCTGGTGCGCGTCTGGTGGCCACCTTCGCAGCAGATGGGAGCGGCCAGCTATCCCGCGTATGGCTTCATCCTGCCGGACGACGCCGTTTCGCGCGAACAACTGGTCGCCAACATGCCGAGCGCCCTTCGCGGAGTGATCGGCGCCCGTTAGCCCGCCGCCGGCCAGAGGACGGCGCCCCGAGAGCGCCCCGTCCTGGTCCCACCCTTGCTAGCCTTTGACGAAGTAGGCCACCGTCAGCACGGTGCCGACGATGGTGACGATCAGGCGGGCGTATTGCGCTGGCAGAACATTGGCGAGCTTGCCACCGGCAAAACCGCCGATCAGCCCGCCTCCCATCATCACCAGTGCGTGCGGCCAGCTCACCGCTCCGGCGATGATGAATACCACGATGGCGATGCCGTTGGTCAGCGAGGTGAACAGGTTCTTCAGCGCGTTCATCGAGCGGATGTCGGTCAGGCCGAGCAGCGTCAGGCCGGCCAGGGTGACCATGCCCATGCCGGCGCCGAAGAACCCGCCGTAGATGCCGATGAACGCCTGGAAGACGTGGCCAAACAACCGCACCGAGGGGCGTTCATGATGAAGATCGGCCTTCCTCATCATGCTCACCAGCCACGGGCCGATAGCAAAAAGAACCGTCGCCACCAGCAGCAGCCACGGGACGCACGCCCGGAAGCGGGCGTCTCCCAGCCACAGGACCAGCCACGCGCCGAGGGCGCCGCCAATGACGCCGAGAATAAGAAACGACACCAGGAGGCGACGCGAGCCGGCGAGATGCGCGCGCATCGTCAGGAAGGCGACGAAACTGGACGGTGCCAGCGCCACGGTATTCGACGCATTCGCCGACACCGCGCCCAGGCCCGCCGCCATCATCGCCGGAAACGTGAAGAAGGTGGCGCCGCCGGCGATGGCGTTAATGGCGCCACCGAGAAAACCGGCACCCACCAGCAGCGCCGCGCCCTGGAGATCGATCATCCACGCAAACGGCCGGCTTCCCGGCCCGCCTCTTACCGATCGGGCGGAAGCTCGCCCAGCATCAGTGGTAGGCTCGGGCCAGGATTGTCGCAAGCGCCTTGAGCGATCGCACGGACCAGCATCCGGATTTCGTCCCGCACCCGACCGTTGCGCAGCCGCGCATAGAGCACCAGAAACCGGCGCGTATCGGCGCCAGCCTCGCAGGCTAGCGCTCGGCAACGGTCGTTCATCGGTGCCGGCCGCGGCTCGGCGTCGGCGAAGAACCAGTCGATGGCCACGCCGAACACGCTGGCCAGCCGGTACAGGTGTGCCGGTCCGATGCGGCTTCTCCCCGCCTCCAGCCGGGCGGTGGTTCCCTCGCGAAAGCCGCACACCGCATCCAGCAGCTCGGGGTCGAAGCCGAGGGCCTGCCGGCCGGCGGCGATCCGGCTCCTGACCCTGATGAGGACCGGATCGCAGGAATCGGTCCCGGCCTCGCGGGATATCGACGAAACTTGCTCTGCTCTGGGCAAGATGGAAGCCTCGGCTGGGATGCTCTGGCGGGGAGTGTGACGCAGACGGCGCGCGGCCGCTGTGATCGAGCGCCGGGGCCGGGAATTCTGATGGAACGCTGTCGGCGCGTCTGGCGCACAGGCACCCTGCGCAGGCAACGCTTCCGCAGATGTCCACCGTGGCGTACCGTGTCCTGGACGAAAAAGAACAGCAGGGATGCCGGTAT
>DAIQPV010000388.1:0-1861 GCA_036787145.1 Rhodospirillales bacterium | reverse complement strand
TGGCCGCTTTTTGATCGGTCTTTCGTGCCGCTCGCGAAGCCTTCTTTAGAAATGCAGCAGCCTGCTTGGCCTCGTCGCTATCAACAACTTCACGCTTTAAAACTTCGTTGTTGATGATTTCCGCAATAGCGTCTGAATCTATTTTGAGTTTCGGAACTATTTTTTTGATTTCTTTCCGCAGCGTTTTTAGCACGCCTTCGCTTGTGACCGGCCCCCATTGGGTGGTCCGATCGGAATGTTAATTCAGCATCGGTCGTTCGACCAGTGGTGAGCTGTCCGGCCAACTCACCACCTCCGGCGCTGGTGGTTTATAGCCGAGCGACGAGTGCGGTCTCACGGTGTTGTAGTGCCGCCTCCATTGCTCGATCACGATCTTGGCCTCAGCCAGGGTGTAGAATATCTCGCCATTGAGCAGCTCGTCGCGGAGCTTACCGTTAAAGGACTCCACGTAGCCGTTTTCCCAAGGACTGCCCGGTTCGATGTAGGCGGTCTTGGCCCCGACCGCGGCGATCCATTCGCGCAACGCCGCAGCGATGAACTCAGGCCCATTATCTGATCGAATGTGGGCTGGGATGCCCCGGTCGATGAAGAGATCGCACAGGGCCTCGATGACATCGGTGGAGTTGAGACGCCGTGCGACCCGGATGGCCAGGGCCTCCCGGGTGAACTCGTCGATAATGCACAACATGCGATACGCCCTCCCATCGTGGGTCCGGTCCGCGACGAAGTCGTAGGACCAGACGTGATTAGACCGCTCCGCCCTCAGACGGATACACGATCCGTCATTCAGCCAGAGCCGACCGCGCTTGGGTTGTTTGCTTGGGACCTTAAGCCCCTCACGCCGCCACAGTCGTTCAACACGCTTCTTGTTGACCGACCAACCCGCTGTCCGAAGCATCTTGGTGATGCGGCGATAACCGTAGCGCCCATACTGCCGGGCCAGTTCGATTATGTCCGCAGTCAAAGCTGCTTCGTCGTCAGGTGTCTGCGGGACCTTGCGCTGCGTGGAGCGATGTTGGCCAAGAACCCGACAGGCGCGCCGTTCGGACACGCCCAGTTCAGCGACCACATGATCCACGCAGGCCCGGCGGCGCGCGGGGCTTAGAAGTTTCCCTTGGCAGCCTCGCGAAGGATCTGCTTATCCAGCGTTAGGTCAGAGACCGCCCGGCGCAGCCGCGTGTTCTCCGCCTCAAGTTCCTTCAGACGCTTAACCTGGTCGCCCTTCAGACCGCCGTACTCGTTGCGCCATCGGTAGTAAGTCACTTCCGTCACGCCGATCGCACGGACCGCGTCCGCAACCTGCCGGCCTTGGGCCAGCAGCACATCGACCTGCCGTAGCTTCGCAACGATCTCTTCAGCTGTATGCCGCTTCCTTGCCATTGATCCTATCCTCCTGGTGAAATTCATACCTAAGGGAGGACCACTTCAAAGGGGGCAGACCAACTATCGATCGCTTCTGATTTTCGCGAACTGTCAGTCATTTGATCTTACGGCGAACAGAAATAATATTCGGCAAGATAATGAGGAATACGATCTCGCCATCAAGGCGATAAAGGACTTCTGTGCGAATACGATCTGGGGCGACGCTGACGTCCAATCGTACTTTGCCGCTAAGAAGCAGGCTGATGAAGTAAAGGATCGGGAGGAAGCGGCAAAACGCGATGAACAGCGCCGCGCGCAAGTCGCCCAGCAACGTCAGCAGCGCTTAAATATTTACAACGGTCGCGCTGCATTAGTTAGCACCGGCATTGTGAATGCTCCTGTGAAGGAACCGCAAAATGAAGCGGAAACGGCATTGCTCCTACAGGCAATGATCTCCTCCAAACATCCCGGCATCGATTTCCGTGTGGGAGATTACAGC
>DAIQPV010000058.1:0-12115 GCA_036787145.1 Rhodospirillales bacterium | reverse complement strand
GGCCAGGGGATACTACTGTAAGAACGGTTACCGCGCGGCGGAGGCATGCTGCGCCTGCGCCCCGATGGGGTGCAGGTTTGACAGGAATTGCGCGGCACTGCGATCCCACGAAAACGCTTGTGCACGCGCCCGGCAGACTGCCGCCGGAATGGTGATGGCCTCTTGAACCGCCGTGCCAAGGTCGTCGTTCAGGCAGCCGGCGTCTGATCCGTCGATAACATCGAGCGGGCCGGGGACGGGATATGCGGCGACGGGTATCCCAGACGCCAGCGCCTCCAGGAGGACCAGGCCGAATGTATCGGTCCTACTCGGAAAAACGAAAACGTCGGCAGCGGCGTAGTAGTTGGCCAGATCCTCGCCCGACTTCATCCCCGCGAAGACGGTTTGTGGATAACGGGCGTGAAGCTCGGCGAGCTGCGGTCCGTCGCCGACGACTACCTTCGTGCCTGGAAGATCGAGCCTCAAGAAATCCTCGATGCTCTTTTCGACGGCGACACGCCCCACATAGAGGCTGATTGGCCGTGGATAGGACAGAAAGGACTTGTCGCGTGGGCGGAACAGCGTCGTATCGACGCCGCGCGACCAGCGACAAATATTCGTGAACCCGCGATGCCGCAGTTCGGCCTCGACGGAGGAGGTGGAGACCATGACGCACGAGGCCGGTGCGTGAAACCAGCGAACGAAGCGGTATGTCCAGCGCAACGGCACTCGCCAGCGAGCGGCGACATATTCAGGAAACCGGGTGTGATAGGAGGTGGTGAAAGGCAAGGCGCGTCGCCGACACTGCGATCGTGCGAGGAGCCCCAAAGGCCCTTCGGTGGCGATATGGATTGCATCCGGTTGCGTATCCTCGATGATCCGATCGATCGCCGATGCTGAAGCCAGCGCCAGCCGAATTTCCGGATACGACGGGCAGGGAACGGTGCGAAACCGCTCCGGAGTGATCAAGGAGACCCGTTCACCACGAGCCGTCAGGAGTCCGCGCACGGTATCGAGAGTCCTGACGACCCCGTTGACCTGCGGAAACCAAGCATCGCTTACGATGAGGATGTGGAGACTTTTCTTTCGATGTGGGACATCGCGATCACGTGAGGCATCTCCGCCCACCGCACTATCTCCAAGGAGCCGTCGAAGTTTTCAACCAAGGCGGTACAGCTCTCGACCCAGTCGCCATCATTGCAGTACAGAATCTCGCCGAAGCGCCTCACCTCTGCGGTGTGGATGTGACCGCAGATGACACCATTGACACCCCGTCGGCGGGCTTCTGCCACGAGGGCATGCTCATAGCGACTGATGTACTCTACCGCGTTCTTAACCTTATGTTTCAGATACGCGGAGAGCGACCAGTACGGAAAACCGAGGCGCCGGCGCAGGACATTGAACCACAGGTTCAGGGACAGCGCCAGGTTGTAGGCATTGTCACCGATCACCGCCAGCCACTTTGCGTATTTCACCACGCCATCGAACTTATCGCCATGCAGGATGAGATATCGCAGGCCATCGGCGCCCACGTGGATCGCCTCCGGCAGGATGGCAACGCGTCCGAACCGGTGGCCGGCGAAGTCGCGGAAATACTCGTCGTGATTGCCGGGGACATAAATCACACGCGTGCCCTTGCGGGCTTTCCGGAGCAGCTTCTGGATCACGTCGTTGTGCGCCTGGCACCAGAACCAGGAACGCCGCATTCTCCAGATATCCACAATATCTCCGATCAAATAGAGATAATCAGAATCGGTCGATCTGAGAAAATCGAGCAGCAATTCTGAATTGCAGCCGCGGGTTCCCAGGTGAATGTCAGAAATCCAGATGGAGCGGTAGCGAAAGTTGGGCTGAGAGATCACGGTCATGGCGGCCGCTGCGCGGTGGATGCGAAAGGTCGCGGCACACATTATATGGCGAGGCGGTTGTTCTTCATGCGCTTTCTGGGTATTTAACAAAAGGTTATGACAACTGTCAGCTTTGCGTCATAATCAAATCGTCATGGAGATTGCCAAAGCTTCCCGCCAATGTTGGACCAACCGACCGCCCTCCTTGCGACGCTGACGGCCGTTCAGCCGAACGTTACGGTCATCTACAATCCAACCTCAGGCCGGCGACGCGGGCGGAAGCTGCAACAGTTTGTTGATGCTGCAAGGCTCGCCGGCCTCGAAGTCGTCATCCAGAAGACCCACCGACCTGGCGATGCCGAGCATTTGGCGGCGCTGACAACCTCCGACGGCTGGACCGATACGCTGGTTGTGGCCGGCGGTGACGGCACGATCAACGAAGTCATCAATGGACTGGCGGCGGGTCTGGCACCGCCTCTCCTTGCCTTGCTGCCGCTCGGAACGGCTAACGTGCTTGCGGCCGAAATCGGTATGGCCAGTTCGCCGGTCGCTCTGGTCGATGAGATCATCCGCGCCACGCGCAACCCCGGTCGATGTTCCCATATGTGCGTTGCCAGAGCGAACGGTCGACGGTTCGCGATGATGGCGGGAATTGGCTTTGACGCGCATGTGGTCGGGGCCGTCGGCGAGCGGATGAAGCGGCTCACCGGCAAGGCGGCATATCTGGCGGCTTTTGCGCGGATCCTGGTGAGTTTCGGCCGCCGGCGTTACAACGTGCTGATCGACGGGACGGCTTACGAAGCGGCCTCAGTGATCGTCGCAAATGGCCATTTTTACGGCGGACGCTTTTGCTGCGCGCCAGGCGCCAGGGTCAGCGAAGCCGAACTGCACGTCTGTCTGTTCTTGCGCGGCGGCCGGCTCAACGTTCTAAGCTACGGTGCGTCCCTGATTGCGGGCCGGCTGCACCAGCGAAACGACGTCCGCATCGTCCGTGGTCGCCAGATTGAGGTAAGAGGGGCGACCGGCGACCCCGTGCACTGCGACGGCGACCTCGTCACGAGCCTGCCCCTATACATCACGGCGAGCGGGGAAAGGCTGCCGATCGTCACCGCGTCGCGGTAGCGCGGCTGTTCCGCTTAACGGCCAGCGACGGTCATTCCATCCACACGGATCGTGGGAGAATCCATCCCGTACCGAAATTCCAGATCCGCCGCCGGCGTGACCTGCCGAAACATCTCGACAAGGTTGCCCGATATCGTGATCTCACTCACCGGATATGCAGTTTCACCCTTCTCGATCCAAAATCCACTGGCCCCTCGACTGTAATCGCCCGTTACTCCATTTACGCCGAAGCCCATCAAGTCAGTGACCAGCAGTCCTTCCTCCACGCCGGCGATCAATTCGTTCAGCGAAAGCGGCCCCGGCTCGAGGTAAACGTTCGTCGGCGCCGGCGAAGGTGGTGAAGAGGCGCCTCGTGACGCGTGGCCGGTGGAGTGCAGGCCCAGTTGTCGGGCTGACCGCAGATCGAGCAGCCAGCCCGTCAGCATCCCCTTGTCGACAATCGCCCGGCGATGCGAGGCAATTCCTTCGGCGTCGCAGGGGCGGGACCGCAGGCCGCGCCGCCGCAGCGGATCGTCGACGATAGTGATGCCGGTGTTGAACACCTGTTCGCCGAGCCTGCCCCCGAGGAAGGTGGTTCCGCGAGCGACGGCGCTGCCGTTGATTGCCGCCGTCAGGTGGCCGAGAAGGCTGCGCGCAACCCGCGGTTCGTAAATGACCGGCACCTGCGCCGTTCGCACCTTGCGTGGGTTAAGCCGCTTGACCGCCTGTTCACCGCATCGCTTGCCGAGGGCGCCGGCGTCTTCCAGGTCGGCCGTCCAGACGGCTCCGGTATACGCGTAGTCGCGCTCCATGGCTGTCCCCTCGCCGGCCAGCACGGACACCGAAAGACTGTGCCAGGACCGCGCATATCGCCGACGCAAACCGTTAGTGGCCGCTACGGCAAAGTTGTCGAAACCAGCGGCGGATTCCGCTCCCTCGGAGTTGCTGACCCCGGGAACGGAAAGAGCTGCCTCCTCGGCCGCCATTGCGCGCGCCGTGACGCTGCTCAGGTCCAGTTCGCCCGGCTCGTACGCTTCCACATCGATGTCGTCGTGGCCGAGCTCGCCAGGGTCTGCGAGACCACAGAACGGATCCTCCGGCACCGAGCGGGCCATTGCCAGAGCTCTCTCAGCCATCTCGGCGAGCGCCGTCCGGGAAATGTCGGACGATGAAACGATTGCCTGGCGCTGGCCGACGAATAGCCGCAGACCGACGATTTGCGTCTCCGAGCGTTCGAGTTGCTCGCAGCTTCTGAGACGATACGCCACCGACAGGGATTGCCGATCCGCCAGCACCGCATCTGCGGCATCGGCGCCGAGCGACCGGGCCCGGGCCAGCAGCTCATCGAGAATTTTCAGCGGCTCCGCTTTGGGCTCCCGCGCATCCAGCATTTCGTGTTTCGCGTCCATGAGGGGGTCTGCCACTTCCTTTCAGTCGTCTGGCGCCAACTTCGACCGGAACAGCGGGAATTGTTGGCGTGTTGCATTGCGATACCGATATAGTGTCGTGAAACAGGTAACGTGGCCTCTGATCAGAAACAACCCCGGGTCAGCCCGAGACGCGGCTGAAAGCAGCGTGCTCAGGGCATTGGTTATGATATCTCGATGATTACCAACACACTTCCGCTTGCAAATCCGCAACCCTTGGCGGCGCGCGAACCGCTGGAGTCCGTCGTCGTCCGCTTCGCCGGCGATTCGGGTGATGGCATTCAGCTCACCGGCAACCGGTTCGCGGCCGTGACCGCGCTTGCCGGCAACGACCTTGCGACCTTTCCCGATTTCCCAGCCGAGATCCGGGCTCCCGTCGGCACCACATACGGAGTTTCAGCGTTTCAGATCAACTTCGGCGCACGGACGATCAAGACGTCCGGCGATTCCCCCGATGTTCTGGTCGCGCTCAATCCCGCGGCGCTGAAGGTTGAGTTGCCGCGCTTGAGGCCCGGCGGCCTTGTCATTGTCGATGCCGGATCGTTTGCCGAACGGGATCTCAGAAAGGCGGGCTACGCCGCTGATCCGAGAAAGGACGGCTCGCTCTCCCCTTATCGGGTTATCGAGATCGACATCTCCCGGCTGACGCTGGAAGCCGCCAAACCCCTTGGCCTGTCCCAGCACGACGCACTCCGCTGCAAGAACTTTTGGACCCTCGGGCTGATTTACTGGATGTACGATCGCGACCGCGGGGTGACCACGGAGTGGTTGAAAAAGCGGTTCGTGGACGAGCCCTTGGTCGCGCAAGCGAACATCGCCGCACTCGACGCAGGTCACGCCTTCGGCGAAACCGCCGAACTCAATGGCGAGCTGATCGGCTATTCGGTCGCCCCGGCGTCGCTGGCGCCGGGACTTTATCGCACCATCACCGGGGGCGAGGCGTTGGCCTGGGGTCTCCTGGTCGGTGCCCATCTCGCCGATTTGAAGCTCTTTTTTGCGTCTTACCCGATCACTCCGGCTTCGCCGCTGCTGCATGCGCTGGCGCGTCTGCGCCCGCTTGGCGTCACGACGTTCCAGGCGGAGGATGAAATCGCCGCTGTTTGTTCCGCGATCGGAGCGTCCTATGCCGGGTCCCTGGGGGTGACCTCCAGCTCCGGGCCGGGCTTGGCACTGAAAGGCGAGGCTCTCGGTCTCGCTGTCGCCACCGAGTTGCCGCTCGTGGTGATCAATACGCAGCGCGCCGGCCCATCGACGGGAATGCCGACAAAAACCGAGCAGTCGGACCTGATGCAGGCGTTGTACGGGCGACACGGAGAGAGCCCGCTGGCGGTGCTCGCCGCGCGTGCGCCTTCGGATTGCTTCGAAACCGCCATTGAGGCGGTGCGCATTGCCACCAAGTTCATGATACCGGTGATCGTCTTGTCGGACGGCTATATCGCCAACGCCGCGCAGCCGTGGCAGGTGCCGAATGTCGAAGCGATACCGCCCTTTCCGGTTCGCTTCCGTCGTGAGGCGGACGGGTTCGAGCCCTATAGCCGCGATCCCGAGACACTTGCCCGGCCGTGGGCTATCCCGGGTGTGCCTGGCCTGGAACATCGCATCGGCGGTCTCGAGAAAGACTCGGTGACGGGCGCTATTTCTTATGACCCCGGCAATCATCAGCGGATGACAGATCTGCGCGCGGCGAAGCTGGACCGCATCTCCGCCGACATTCCGGAGCAGACGGTTGAAATCGGCCGCGACAGCGGCCGTCTGGCGGTGGTCGGCTGGGGGTCGACCTATGGGCCGATCAATCGCGCCGTAAGCTCGCTGATCGACCGCGGTTATGATGTCGCCCACATCCATGTGCGTTATCTCTGCCCGCTGCCTCGGAACATGGGCGAAGTCCTCAGACGTTATGACCGGGTGCTGGTTCCGGAGATGAACAAAGGGCAACTGGTGACAATCCTGCGTGCGCAATACCTCGTGCCCGCCGAGGGCTTGAACAAGGTTTCCGGGCAGCCATTCAAGATCGACGAGATCGAGGAAGCCGTTCTTGCCCGCCTGGAGCAACCGAAAAGATGAACGTCGTACCGCTCACAAAACCCCGGACTGCGAAGGATTTTGCATCGGACCAGGAAGTCCGCTGGTGCCCGGGTTGTGGTGACTACGCCATTCTGAAGGCGGTGCAGAAGACATTGGCGGATATTGGCGCCGATCCCGCGAAGACCGTGTTCGTCTCGGGCATCGGATGTTCGTCGCGTTTCCCCTATTACATGTCCACGTTCGGGTTCCACACCATCCACGGGCGTGCCCCCGCGGTTGCGACCGGCATCAAGCTGGCCAATCCGGATCTGGACGTGTGGATCGTTAGCGGCGACGGCGATGCTCTTTCGATTGGCGGCAACCATCTGCTGCATTTGCTCCGGCGCGACGTCAATGTGCATCTCTTGCTGTTCAACAATGAAATTTACGGCCTGACGAAAGGTCAGTATTCGCCGACGTCACGGACCGGCACGCGGTCGCCCTCTTCGCCGGGGGGGTCGGTCGAGCGGCCGGTGTCGCCGGCCCTGTTTGCCCTGGGGGCCGGTGCGCGCTTTGTCGCTCGGTCGATCGACACGGCTCAGAAACATCTGATCGATGTGCTGAAACAGGCGCACGACCACCGCGGAGCTTCGTTCGTCGAAATCTTCCAGAACTGCCTTGTCTACAATGATGATGTCTTTTCTGCCTTTACGGCGAAGCAGGTGGCGGCGGATGCGCAATTGCTGGTTAAACATGGCGAGCCCCTGATCTTTGGAGCGGACCGGCGGTCGGGCCTGAGGATAAGGCCGGATCGTCTTGAGCTCGAAATCGTGCGCATCGGAGACAACGACGTTACAGAGGCGGATATTCTCGTCCATGACGCAACCAACCGGGCGCTGGCAACGATGCTCGCGGCGATGACCCTGCCGGTTGCGCTCGGCGTCCTCTACTGCGAGCCGGCTCCTTCGCTCGGCGCGGCGGTTGGGAGCTTAGCCGATCGTCAGCCGGTGTCGCCAAGTGTCGCCGACCTGAACGCGCTGCTTCGTCGCGGCGACACCTGGACTGTTGCGGGCTGATCCTCCGGCGGCGCGGGTGGCCAACCCCCATGTCGATCTCGGTGGCCATCATCGGTGCCGGTCCCGCCGGCTTCTACGCGGCAGAGGCACTGCTGGATCGCCATGCCGATGTGCAGATCGATATCATTGAACGGCTCGCGACCCCGTTCGGGTTGATCCGCGCCGGCGTCGCTCCGGACCACCAGAGCACCAAGCTCGTCGCTCGCCGCTTCGAGGAAACGGCCCTTCAGGATGTGGTCCATTTCTACGGCAATGTGGACGTGGGCAATGCCGTCACGCTTGAGGAGCTGCGCGCCTGTTACGACGCCGTCGTGTTAGCGGTGGGCGCCGGGGTGGACCGTCCCCTCGGCATTCCCGGAGAACATCTCCGGGGGATTTATGGGTCCGCTCTCTTCGTCGGTTGGTACAATGGCCATCCCGACTTCCGCGATCTTCGGCCCAATCTCGCCACGCCGGCAGCAGTGATCATCGGCAATGGCAATGTTGCCCTGGATATCGCCCGGATGCTGGTAAAGACTGAGGCGGAGATGGCGTCTTCCGATTTGTCGGACCATGCAGCCGAAGCCATCTGCGCAGGCGGGATCAGGGACGTCTACATCGTCGGCCGGCGGGGTGCCGCCGACGCAAAGTTCACCACGGCCGAATTGCGCGAGCTGGGTGAGCTTGAAGACTGCGACGTGGTCCTGAACGCTGCCGAGCTGACCGTCCCCCCGGAGATCACCGACAACCGTGACCGAAGGTTGCGCGAGAAGAACTTGGCCATTCTTCGCGGCATTCGGCGCTCCGAAGCCGGCAAGACAAGACGTCTGCACTTTCGCTTCAACCTGGCTCCCGCCACCATCGACGGCCATGAGCGGGTCGATGGGGTGATTTTTGAGCGTACCCGCACCGAGGGTGGACAGGTGCTTGGCACGGCAGCGTTCGAGCGAATCCCGTGTGGTTTGGTGGTCACAGCAATCGGTTACCGGACGAGCCCGCTGGACGGCGTGCCGTTCGATAGCAAGCGCGGCCTTTACCCGAGCGCGGAGGGCCGCATCGAGACCGGTCTGTATGTCGTGGGCTGGGCAAAGCGCGGACCCGTCGGCGTAATCGGCAGCAACCGACCGGACGGCGCGCTTTGTGCCGACCAGATCATTGCGGACGCGAAAGCATCGGAGCGAGAAAGCGCCAAGCCCGGACGGGCAGGCCTGGAGGGTTATCTTGCCCTGCGCGACGTACGCAGCGTAACCTTCGACGACTGGCAAAAAATCGATGCGGCGGAGGTGGCGGGAGCGCGCAAGTCAGCGCCCAGGCGCAAGTTTACCACGCTGAGCGAAATGTTGTCCGTGCTTGGCGAGTCGAGCCTGGAGAGGGCTGCGGCGGCGCGTCACGAGACAGGGCGCTAAAACCAGCTAGACGGAAGGCAGGAAGATGAGCAGCTATGCCGGAGATGTATCGCCACGCCAAGCCTGGGACATGCTGGCCAGCGACCCCAGGGCAGCTCTGGTCGACGTCCGCACGCCGGCAGAGTGGAATTATGTCGGGGTGCCCGATCTGGGGTCCCTTAACAAGAAGCCTTTCTTCGTCCCTTGGATGTTTTTCCCGTCGATGGAGGTCAATCCGCAGTTCGCCGAGCACCTGGAAACCGCGCGCCTCGATACTGATGCGCCGCTGTTTTTCATCTGTCGATCCGGCGCCCGATCGCGTTCTGCGGCGGTGGCGATGACCGCACGCGGCTATATCCGCTGCTACAATGTCGCCAGCGGCTTCGAAGGTGACCCCGACACGACCCGCCACCGCGGCACGGTCAACGGCTGGAAGGTCGAGAGCCTGCCCTGGATCCAGGGCTGATCGGACCCGACCCGCGGCCTGGTCAAGCAGCGCGCCGCAGGGCCTGATCGAGGTCCTCGATCAGGTCGGCTTCGTCCTCCAGGCCGATCGACAGACGCACCGTGTTGTCGAAGATGCCGATCTCCGCGCGTTGCTCGGGGGTGAACCGCTGGTGGGTCGTCGTCGCCGGATGGGTCGCCAACGATTTGGAGTCGCCCAAATTGTTGGAAATGTCGAAAACCCGCAGCGCATCCAGGACGTTGAAGGCGCGCGCGCGGTCCCCGGCGACATTCAGAGTGACCAGGCTGCCCCCGTCCCGCATCTGCCGCAAGGCAAGGCCGTGCTGCGGGTGCCCCGGCAACGACGGATGCAGCACGCGCTCCAGATCGTTGCGGCCAGCGAGATGGTGCGCCACGGCGCGAGCGTTGCTGCAATGCCGTTGCATTCTCAGGTCAAGGGTTTCGAGGCCCTTGAGCAGCAACCATGCGTTAAAGGGGCTCAGTGAAGGCCCGGTGTGGCGGTGAAACGGTACCAGCGTTTGCTCGAACCAATCGGTATCATTGGTCAGAATGGCGCCGCCAAGGGCTCGGCCCTGTCCGTCGATATGCTTCGTAGCCGAGTAGACGACAACGTCTGCTCCCAGAGCGAGCGGCTTCTGCAGAATGGGCGTCGCGAAAACATTGTCAACCACGACACGCGCGCCACTTCGGTGCGCTGCCTCACTCACAAACTCCAGATCGACCAGTTCCAGCATGGGATTGGACGGCGTTTCCAGAAACACGCAGGCGGTCGGTCGTGCCAATGCGTCCCGCCAGGCTTCGTTGTCGCGGCCGTCGACCAGGTCCGTCTCGATCCCGAACCGGGGAAGGATCTCCGAGACGACATAGTGGCAGGATCCAAACAGCGCCCGCGACGAAACGAGCCTGTCTCCAGCCCGAAGACCACAGGCCAGGGCGGTGAAGACGGCCGACATGCCGGTCGCAGTCGCCTTGCACACTGTTGCCCCTTCAAGCAGGGCCAGGCGGCGCTCGAACATCTGCACGGTCGGGTTGCCGAAGCGGGAATAGACGTAGCGGTCGCATTCGCCCTTGAACGCCGCCTCGGCTTCCGCCGCCGATCCATAGACAAAGCCGGACGTCATGAACAACGCTTCGCTGGTCTCGTCAAAACTGGAGCGCCGGGTACCTCCCCGAACCAACCGCGTCGCAGGCCGCCACTTTGTCTCGTCAGAAGGATCTCGCGTCATCTCATTTTGCCCTGTTGACCTCGCCAAGCTTAGCTGATCGTCCCGCCGACAGCGGCGTCAGGAACAAAGCTTGACCTCTCCCGCATCTTCACCCTCGACGCGGATCGCCAAGACACCATTTTAGTGAGGCAGCGATCGGAAACGATCATTATTTCTCGTAGCCTTCGGCAGCAGGGAGACCATGAGCGGAGTCATCGACACCAACGACCTGTTTTTCAACCGGCTCGGTCTCGACCGTGGGCGTCTCGACAGGGTCGTCGGGGAGGCGTTGGTCGGCGCGGACGACGGCGAGTTGTTCCTGGAATACCGGCAATCCGAAAGCCTGGTCTTTGACGATGGCTGCCTGAAAAGCGCCAGTTTCGATACGTCGCAAGGCTTCGGCTTGCGATCCGTGTCGGGCGAAGTCACTGGTTATGCCCACGGTACCGAGCTCTCGGAGGCTGCGGTTCGGCGGGCGGGCAAGACCGTTGCCGGCGTTCGCCAAGGCCGCGGAGGACAGCTGGCGCTGCCGCCGCTGCGCACCAATCGTAACCTCTATACGGCCGACAACCCGCTGGCCTCGGTGCCGTTTGAGACAAAGACAGCGCTGCTCGCCGAGATTGATGCCTATGGGCGGGGGCGCGATGGACGGGTCCGCCAGGTGATCGCGTCTCTTGCCGGAGAGTGGCAGGCGATCCAGGTGATGCGGCCGGATGGCGAGTACGCAGCCGACATCCGGCCACTTGTCCGCTTGAATGTGAGTGTCGTCGTCGAGGAAAATGGCCGAAAGGAAACGGGCTCGTATGGCACTGGCGGCCGCGTCGGTTATGACGGACTCCTCGATCCGCTAGCCTGGCGGGGAGCGGTCGATGAAGCGCTTCGCCAAGCCTTGGTGAATCTCGGTTCGGTTGCGGCACCAGCGGGTGAAATGACCGTCGTGCTTGGTCCCGGGTGGCCTGGAATCCTGCTTCATGAGGCGATTGGCCACGGTCTCGAGGGCGATTTCAACCGCAAGAAGACGTCCGCGTTCGCTGGCCTTCGCGGTCAGCGGGTGGCGGCGCACGGTGTAACGGTTGTCGATGACGGAACCATTCCGGATCGACGCGGCTCGCTGAGCATCGACGACGAGGGCACCCCTTCGCAGCGTACGGTGCTGATCGAGGATGGCGTTCTGACCGCCTTTATGCAGGACCGGATGAACGCTCGGCTGATGGGCGTGGCATCAACCGGAAACGGTCGCCGACAGAGCTTCGCCCATCGACCGATGCCCCGGATGACGAATACCTATATGCTGGCCGGTCCGCACGATCCCGAGGAAATTTTGCGTTCCGTGAAGAAGGGGCTTTTCGCGGTAGCCTTCGGCGGCGGGCAGGTGGACATAACGTCGGGTAAGTTCGTCTTTTCCTGCACCGAGGCCTATCGCATCGAAGATGGGCGCATCGGTGCGCCGGTGAAGGGAGCGACGCTCATCGGCAACGGCCCGGACGTGCTGATCCGCGTCGGAATGGTCGGTAACGACATGGCGCTTGATCCCGGTATCGGCACGTGCGGCAAGGACGGGCAGGGCGTGCCGGTCGGTGTCGGTCAGCCCACGTTGTTGATCAACGATCTGACGGTCGGAGGAACGGCGGTATAGCGAGGCGGCGC
>DAIQPV010000057.1:0-12142 GCA_036787145.1 Rhodospirillales bacterium | reverse complement strand
GGCCCATGTCGTTGGTCTTACCGATATTGACGGCCATGGGCTTGCCGGTATCGAGCAAAGCTACAACCGGACGCTTGCCTCGGGCGGCGAGCTGCACCTAAGCCTGGATGTTCGCGTCCAGCATATCCTGCGCCGGGAGTTGCTGGTGGCGCAGCGGCAGTTCAGCGCACTAGGCGCGGCGGGACTGGTGCTGGACGTCGCGACCGGAGAGGTGGTCGGCCTGGTTTCGCTGCCCGACTTCGATCCGAATGAGCCGGTGCTCGATTCGGAAGATGAAGCGCGGTTCAACCGCGTTACCCAGGGCGTCTACGAGATGGGCTCGACGATGAAGCTGTTCACAGTCGCGATGGCGCTCGACAGCGGCACGACCACCCTCGCCGGGGGATATGACGCCAGCCGTCCGCTGCACATTTCGCGGTTCACCATCAGCGACTACCACGCGAAAAATCGCTGGCTGTCGACCAGGGAAATCCTGGTGCACTCGTCGAACATCGGCTCGGCCCTGATGGCGATGGATGTGGGCACCACCCTGCAACGGCAGTACCTGGCCCGTTTCGGAATGCTGCACAAGTCGCCGATCAATCTGCCGGAGGTTGGTGCGCCGCTGGTTCCCAATCCGTGGCGCGAAGTAAATACGATGACGATTGCCTTTGGCCACGGCCTTGCCATCACACCCCTGCAGCTGGCCAGCGGCGTGGCGGCGCTGGTGAATGGGGGGACGCTGCACCCGCCCCGTCTCGTGTCGGATGACGACCGGGGCGGGGAAGTGATCCAGGCAAGCCTGCAGGAGCCGGGCGCGGCCCCCGCGGGTGGGCAGCAGGTCCTTTCGGGACGAACGTCAAAGCAGATGCGTGACCTGATGCGCGACGTCGTGCTGCACGGCACCGGCACCAAGGCCGATGTCCCCGGTTACAAGGTGGGAGGCAAGACCGGCACCGCGGAAAAGCTTGTGCACGGCCGGTACGTCCAGAATGCCCGGATTTCCTCTTTCGTCGGCGCGTTCCCGATCAACGCGCCACGCTACGTGGTCCTCGCCATGCTGGACGAGCCGAAGGGCAATCGATCGACGGCAAATTATGCCACCGGCGGCTGGGTCGCAGCACCCGTGGTCGCCCGGCTGGTTCAGCATATGGCACCGCTGCTCGGCATCCCGCCGGTGCCCGATGATGAATTGCCGGACGGGGTCCGCCGAGCCAAAACCTCCCAGCCGCAGACCTTCCCTCAGCAGCCGCGCCAGCCGATCGAGGCGGTCAAGCCGCCTGGCGCAAAGAAGCGGGAAAAGCAACTTGCGGCTAACTGACCTCCTGGCAGGGACTGACTTTGGATTGAACTGCGTCGATATCGCCGGCGTCGAGATCACCGGGCTCACCGCCGACTCGCGGCAGGTGCAGCCCGGTTTTCTGTTCGCGGCGTTGACCGGCAGTCGGGCCGACGGCCGCGACTATATCGGCGACGCCGTCGCGCGTGGCGCGGCCGCGGTGCTGACCACCCCCGACACTGTAAAGGAAATCGCGAGCGCGGCGCCCGACGGCCGGCCGCTGGTGATTCTCCACGACGCCAACCCGCACCGTCGGTTCGCGCTGATGGCTGCCAGGTACTTCGGTCGACAACCGACAACCGTCGCGGCGGTCACCGGCACCAACGGCAAGACCTCGGTGGTCTGGTTTCTGCGCCAGATTTGGGCCGCGCTCGGCCACCCCGCCGCTTCGCTGGGCACGCTGGGGGTCACCGCTCCGGGTTTCGTCCGGCCCGGCAGTCTGACCACGCCCGATCCGGTCAGCCTGTACCGGACCCTCGCAGAACTCGCCGACCAACAGGTGCAGCGGCTGGCCATGGAAGCGTCGAGCCATGGCTTGCACCAGTACCGGCTCGATGGCGTGCGCATCGCCGCCGCGGCGTTCACCAACCTCAGCCGCGATCACCTTGATTATCACGGCTCCATGGAGGCCTACCTTGCCGCCAAGCTTCGTCTGTTTGCGGAACTGGTCGACGCCGACGGGGCGGCGGTCATCTGTGCCGACGCCGGGCAGGCCGACCGGGTGCGGCAGGTTGCGGAGGCGCGCCGGCTTCGTGTCATCACCTATGGGCTGAAAGGCCGGGACCTGCGCATTGACGCCGCCCTTCCCGAAGCGGACGGACAGCGGCTGACACTCGCGGTCGAAGGGCGGCGACGTGAGGTCGATTTTCCTCTCGCGGGCGATTTCCAGGTGCTCAACGCCCTTGCCGCCGCGGGCCTCGCGATGGCGACCGGGGGCGACCCGGAGTCCATCCTGGATGCGCTGGCCCGGCTGCAGTCCGTTCCCGGGCGGCTGGAGAGGGCCGCCCGCGTTTCGGGAGCTTCCGTTTTTGTGGATTACGCCCACACCCCGGACGCGCTCGCGGTAGCGCTCCGGGCGCTGCGACCGCTGGTGGCGCGGCAACTCGTCGTGGTCTTCGGCTGCGGCGGCGATCGCGATGCCGGCAAGCGGCCGGTCATGGGGCACGTCGCGGGCACGGAGGCGGATCAGGTGTTGATTACCGACGACAATCCGCGCACCGAAAATGCGGCCTCGATCCGTCGGGCCATTTTGGCAGCTTGTCCCGGTGCCCGAGAAATCGGCGACCGCCGCGAGGCCATCTTTCAGGCCGTCTCGGCACTTCGGCCGGGCGACGTGCTGCTCGTCGCCGGCAAGGGGCATGAAACGGGACAGGTCGTCGGACCGGCCGTGCTGCCGTTCGATGATGCCGCTGTGGTGCGAGACGCCGTCCGGGATCTCCGGCCATGACCGAGGCACCTCCCTTGTGGACCGCCGAGACCGCAGCGGAAGCGACAGGTGGCCGCTTCCAGCGCCACTGGTCCGCCTTCGGCGTCTCCATCGATTCGCGATCGCTCGTGCCCGGCGACGTGTTCGTCGCGCTGCAGGGGCCGAACTTCGACGGCCAAGCCTTCGTGACCCAGGCACTGGACAGAGGGGCGGGGGCGGCGATCGTCTCCCGACACCCCGAGGGCGTGGGCGAGGATGCGCCGCTGCTGCTCGTCGGGGATACCTTCGAGGCGCTTCGGGCGCTGGGTCGCGCCGGCCGTTTGCGAACCGACGCCCGCATCGCGGGAATTACCGGCAGCGTCGGCAAGACAGGCGTCAAGGAGGCGCTCGCGCTGGCGCTATCGCGTCAAGGGGCCACCCATTTCAGCGTCGGCAGCTTCAACAATCACTGGGGCGTGCCGCTTAGCCTCGCCCGGATGCCACGGTCGTCGGCGTTTGCCATCTTCGAGATGGGCATGAACCACCCCGGCGAAATCACGCCGCTGACCACCCTCGTCCGCCCGCACGTCGCGGCCATTACTACGGTGGAGCCGGTGCACCTCCAAAATTTCGGCTCGGCCGGGGATATCGCCGATGCGAAGGCGGAAATATTCGCCGGGCTGGAACCCGGGGGGATGGCTGTCCTCAACCGCGATAATGCCCATTTCGATCGCCTGGTGCGGAAAGCAGGAGACGCGGGGGTGAGTTGCTTCCTCTCGTTCGGGCGCGACCGCGCTGCCGATGCGCGGCTGATCGCAGCCGATCAGGGCGAGCGCGGCTCCCGGATCGAGGCGGACGTACTCGGCACGCGCCTGTCCTTCTTCGTCGGCGTTCCCGGCAGCCACTGGGTCACCAATGTCCTGTGTGTTCTGTCGTGTGCCGCGGCATTGGGTGCCGATGTCCGCGCCGCCGCCGCCGCGCTGGCCGACCTGCAACCGCCCAGGGGCAGGGGGCTGCGGGCGCGGGTACGTCTTGAAAACGGTGAGTTCGAGTTGATCGACGACAGCTACAACGCCAGCCCGCCGTCGATGCGGGCGTCCTTCGAGGTCCTGGGTCGCAGCCGCCCCGGGGTGGGAGGCCGGCGCATCGCCGTACTGGGCGACATGCTGGAGTTGGGCGCGTCGTCGGCGTCCCTGCACGCCGCTCTCGCCGCGGCAGTGGTGGAGAATGGCATCGACCTGGTGTTTACCGCCGGGCCGATGTCGGCGTACCTGCGCGAGGCACTGCCCGCGGCCCTGCGTGCCGACCATGCCGCCGACTCCGCGGCTTTGGCGCCGCTGGTCGCCGCGGCGGTCCAGGCGGGGGACGTTGTCGCTGTCAAAGGGTCGGCCGGCAGCCGCATGCGGCTCGTCGTCGATGCGGTGCTGGCGCTGGATCGGGGCGGCGGCGCCAGTCCGACGGCCGGCGGCACGGTGCACGCTACCGCTGCGTCGAGGGGGTGCTGACAGCATGCTCTATCACCTGCTGGTGCCGCTCGCCGATACCTTCTCGCCCCTTAATGTGTTTCGCTACATCACGTTTCGTTCCGGCGGGGCGCTTCTCACCGCGCTGCTGATCAGCTTCATCTTCGGCCCGAGACTGATCGCCCTGCTGCGGTCGCGACAGCACGGCGGCCAGCCGATCCGCAGCGACGGGCCGGAGAGCCACCTGCTGACAAAGCGCGGCACCCCCACGATGGGCGGCTTTCTCATCCTGCTGGCCCTGACGGTCTCGACGCTGTTGTGGGTCGATCTCACCAACGGCTTCGTTTGGGCCTCGCTGGTTGTCACCATTTCCTATGGCGCCATTGGGTTCCTCGACGACTATCGCAAGGTAGTCCACCGCAACAGCCGCGGATTGCCCGGCCGCGCCAAGCTGTTCCTGCAGGTGATCATCGCCGGATCGGCGGCCCTGTGGATCAGCCAGCTCACGCCGGCGGGACTGCAATATCAGTTGGCCGTCCCCTTCTTCAAAAACCTGCTGATCAACCTGGGCTTCGTCTACATCCTGCTGTCGGTGGGCGTCATCGTCGGTTCGTCCAACGCAGTCAACCTGACCGACGGGCTCGACGGGCTGGCAATCGTCCCGGCGATGATTGCCGCGGGGGTGTTTGCCCTGGTCGCCTACCTGGTCGGCAACACCGTCTTCGCCAACTACCTGCAGATCCACTACGTGCCGGGCACCGGCGAGCTTGCCGTGTTCTGCGGAGCGTTGATCGGCGCCGGCCTGGGCTTTCTTTGGTTCAACGCTCCACCGGCCCGCGTGTTCATGGGCGACACCGGATCGCTGTCGCTCGGCGGCGCCCTGGGAGCGATCAGCGTCGCGACCAAGCACGAGCTGGTGCTGGCAATCGTCGGCGGGCTTTTCGTCCTGGAAACCGTCTCGGTGATCGTCCAGGTGGCGTCGTTCAAGCTGACCGGCCGCCGGGTGTTCCGGATGGCGCCGCTCCACCATCACTTCGAGAAGAAGGGCTGGAAAGAGCCGACGATCGTCATCCGCTTCTGGATCGTCGCCGCAATCCTGGCGCTCGTTGGCCTGTCGACGCTGAAGTTACGCTGAGGAGGCTTCGCATGATCGCTCTGGACGGCCTGCCGAATCGACCCTGGGCAGTGCTTGGACTGGGCGCGAGCGGGCGCGCCGCAGCGGTGGCGTTGCTCGCAGCCGGCCGTACCGTCTGGGCCTGGGACGACAGCGAGGGCGCACGCGCTGTCGCTGCTGCCGCCGGAATTCCCCTGGTCGACCTCGCCGGAAAGGACCTCCGCGAATCAACGGCACTGGTTCTCAGTCCGGGCATTCCGCACACCCATCCCGCACCCCATCCGGTGGCCGCCAAAGCACGTGCGGCGGGCGTCGAGATTATCGGCGATGTTGAGCTTTTGTTCCGGGCGCACCCCCGCGCAGGCTACGTCGGAATCACCGGCACCAACGGTAAATCGACAACCACCGCCTTGATTGGCCACATCTTCGCGTCAGGCGGGTGGGACGTGCGGGTGGGCGGCAACCTGGGACCCCCGGTCCTCGGCTTCGAACCCCTGGACACAAAAACTATTTGTGTTTTGGAGATGTCGTCATATCAGTTGGAGCTAACGCCAAGTCTAGTGTTTGATATGGCCGTGCTACTCAACATATCGCCTGACCACCTGGGCCGCCATGGCGGCATCGACGGCTACATCGCCGCCAAGCGGCGCATCTTTGCCGATGCGCCAGCGGGAGCCACGGCCATCGTCGGCGTCGATGACGAGCATTGCCGGGCCCTCTGCACAGAGCTCAGCCAGGGCGCCCGCCACCGCGTGCTGGTCATTTCCGGACACCGCCGGGTCGCCGGCGGTGTCTTTGTCAGCGATGGCCTGCTGTGGGACGCGATCAGCGGCGAGCCAAAGCCGATTCTCGACCTGCGCCAAGCGCGGGCCCTCCCCGGCGAGCACAATGGGCAGAATGCCGCCGCAGCTTACGCGGTCGCTTCCGCGATGGGGGTGCCGGTCCACACAGCGAGTGAGGCAATCCTGAATTTTCCCGGCTTGGCGCACCGGCAGGAGCGGATCGCCGTGGTCGATCAGGTGACTTACGTCAACGACTCCAAGGCCACCAACGGGGATGCCGCAGCCCGAGCGCTGGCCAGCTACGATCGGATCTACTGGATCGCCGGCGGTCGGCCGAAAGAAGACGGCCTGAGTGCCACGCTGCCCTGGCTCGCTCGCGTCCGGTGTGTGTTCCTTATCGGTGAGGCCGAGGCCGCATTCGCGCGCGAGCTGGATGGCAAGGTGCCCTCCGTTTGCTGCGGAACCCTGGCGGCGGCGTTTGCAGCAGCGCGGGAGGCGGCCGCCGCTGACATGGCGAACGATCCGGTCGTTCTGCTCTCTCCCGCCTGTGCCTCCTTCGACCAGTTCCGCAGCTTTGAAGCACGCGGCGATGCCTTCCGCGCAATGGTTCGGGAGATTGCGCGATGAGCCTGACCTTCTCCCGCACGGATACGAGCCTGCTCGCGCGGTGGTGGTGGACCGTCGACCGCTGGACGGTGGCGGCAATCATCCTCATTGCCGGCCTGGGCATTGTCCTGACGATGGCCGCCTCGCCGCCGGTCGCGGAACGGATCGGCCTCGATCCGTTCTACTTCGCGCGTCGCCAGGCGGCCTACCTGCCAGCCGCGATCATCGTCATGCTGATGACGTCGCTGTTGTCGCCCCAGGGCGTGAAGCGCTGCGGCCTGATCCTGCTCCTGGTGGCGTTTGTCGCCACCGTCGCCACACTGTTTTTCGGTGCAGAGGTGAAGGGCGCTCGGCGCTGGCTCTACATCGCGGGCGTTTCGATTCAGCCCTCCGAGTTCCTCAAGCCCGCCTTTGCGGTTGTCTGCGCCGCGCTGATCGCCAACAGCCGCGGCCGTGAGCAGATTGCCGGCTATCCGCTGTCCGCGCTGCTGCTGTGCGCCGCCGCCGGAGTGCTTCTGCTGCAGCCGGACGTCGGAACGACGCTGCTGCTGGTGGGCGTGTGGTGTCTGCAGATCTTTCTCGCAGGCTGCCCGCTGGCGCTGATTGCCTTGCTCGGACTGCTGTTCGCGAGTGTCGGGATCGGCGCGTACTTCATGTTCGACCACGTGCACCAGCGGGTCGATCAGTTTCTCGATCCGGCAAGCGGCGAAGGCTACCAGGTGAAGCGCGCAATGGAGGCCTTCCAGAGCGGCGGGCTGTTCGGTCGTGGGCCTGGCGAGGGCCACGTCAAGGCGGTTCTGCCGGACGCGCACGCCGACTTCATCTTCGCCGTCGCCGGCGAAGAATTCGGCCTGCTGCTGTGCCTGCTGCTGGTCGGACTGTTCGGCTTCGTCGTCCTGCGCGGATTGATCCGCGCGTTCAAGGACACCGACCTGTTCGTGCTTCTGGCTGGCGGCGCGCTGCTGTCGCTGTTCGGCGCCCAGGCGCTGATGAACATGGCGTCCACCATGCACCTGATCCCGCCGAAGGGGATCACCTTGCCGTTCATCTCCTACGGCGGCTCAGCCACCATCGCGCTGGCCTGGGGCATGGGCATGGTGCTGGCCCTGACACGCAACCGGCCGGACCCGGGAGGACGCCAATGAGCCCCGCTCGCGTTCGCATCGTCCTCGCGGCAGGTGGAACCGGCGGGCACGTCTTTCCGGCGGAAGCGCTGGCCTCGCAACTGCGCGAGCGGGGGATGGAGCCGGTGCTGTTCACCGACCGGCGGGGCGTTTCCTTCGGCGGCGACATCCAGGTGCGGCGAATCCGCGGTGGGGGTCTTGCCGGGCAGTCGGCGTGGGGGCGGCTGAAGAGCCTCACCGAACTGGCCGCCGGACTGACGCAGGCGGCATGGGCGCTCCGCCTGCTCTCGCCCGGCGCGGTCGTCGGTTTCGGCAGCTATGCCTCGGTGCCCAGCGTCCTCGCGGCCAGCGTCCTTGGCATTCCGACCATTATTCATGAGCAGAACGCGCTGCTCGGCCGTGCCAATCGCCTGCTCGCCCGCCGCGCCGGCAGGATCGCGACGGCTTTCGAAACGGTCGCGGCCTTGCCCAAGGGCGTGGAGCACAAACTTGTCCGGACCGGGATGCCGGTTCGGCCGGCTTTCGCCCGCCTGCGCGAGCGGACCTATCAGCCGCCGGAAGGGACCGGCCCCATCAACCTGCTGATTCTCGGCGGCAGCCAGGGCGCGCGGATCTTCGGCGAGGTGGTGCCCGCGGCGATCGATCGGCTGAACGCGCGTCTGCGCTCGCGGCTAGTCATCAGCCAGCAGTGCCGTCCTGAATCGATGTCCGAGGTGGAGGACGCCTACCGTCGCATCGGTGTGGGCGCCGAACTGGCCAGCTTCTTCGACGACGTGCCCTCCAGGCTCGCTTCGGCGCACCTGCTGATCGCCCGCGCCGGTGCTTCAACCATTGCCGAGATCACAGCGCTCGGATGCCCGTCGGTGCTGGTGCCCTATCCCTTTGCGACGGACGATCATCAGGCGGCTAACGCCAGGGCGGTGACGGACGCCGGCGGCGGCTGGCTGATGCCCCAGGACACGCTGACTGCGGAAGGACTGGCATCGCGGCTTGAGGATCTGTTCCTCCGCCCAGCCCAGCTCGCCACGGCCGCGGCCGTGGCGCGGGTGGCCGGGTTCGACCGGGCGGCCGCCCGCCTCGCCGATCTGGTGCTTGAGGTGATCGGCGCGTCGCCTTCGGATACGGCCAATTACAGTGGGAGGCTTGCGGCATGAAAAGCATCCCGCTGGGGATCGGTCCAATTCATTTCGTTGGCATCGGCGGCATCGGCATGAGCGGAATCGCCGAGCTCATGCACAGTCTGGGCTACCGGGTACAGGGCAGCGACCGCTCCGACGGCGCCAACATCCGCCGGCTGCAGGCGAGGGGAATTCCCGTCGTCATCGGCCATGCCGAGGAGAATCTCGGCGAGGCGCAGGTCATCGTCATCTCGTCTGCGGTCAAGGCGGACAATCCGGAGGTGGTCGCCGCGCGCCGCTCGCTCATCCCGGTGGTGCGCCGCGCCGAGATGCTGGGCGAACTGATGCGCCTGAAGTGGTCGATCGCGGTGGGCGGAACGCACGGCAAGACCACGACGACCTCGCTGATCGCGCAGGTTCTCGACACCGCCGGGCTCGACCCGACCGTGGTCAACGGCGGCATCATCAATGCGTGGGGCTCGAACGCCCGCCATGGTTCGGGCGACTGGATGGTCGCCGAGGCGGACGAGTCCGACGGGACGATGGTGAAGCTGCCGGCGACGATCGCGGTCATCACCAACATCGACCCGGAACACCTCGATCATTACGGCACGTTCGACGCGCTGCGCGAGGCGTTCGTTGCCTTTGCCGCCAACATCCCGTTTTACGGCGTCGCGGCGGTGTGCATCGATCATCCCGAAGTGCAGGGAATTCTGCCGCGGCTTCTGGATCGCCGGATCGTCACCTACGGCTTCAGCCCACAGGCTGACGTGCGCGGAACGGACGTGCGGGCCAATGGCGAAGGCGTGCGTTTCTCGGCCGTGGTCAGCGATCGCAAGACTGGCAGCAGCCGGACTGTCCCGCAGCTGTTCCTGCCGATGTTCGGCCAGCATAACGTGCAGAATGCCCTGGCCGCCCTTGCCGTCGCGAGCGCCGTCGGCATCGACGATGCGACGATTGCCCGCGCTTTCGCCAGCTTCGGCGGCGTTAACCGCCGCTTTACCCGTTGCGGTGAAGTGGACGGAATCACCGTCATCGATGATTACGGCCATCACCCCGTGGAGATTGCGGCCGTGCTGGCCGCGGCTCGGACCGTCGGGCATGGCCAGGTGATCGCCGTCGTTCAGCCGCACCGGTACAGCCGGCTGGCGAGCCTGTTCGATGGCTTCTGCTCCTGCTTCAACGATGCCGATGCGGTGATTGTCGCCGATATCTACGCCGCCGGCGAGGAACCGATCGAAGGGATGACACGGGATGCGCTGGTCGACGGCCTGCGGACGCACGGCCATCGTCAGGTGATCCCGCTCGCCGAGCGCGACTCCCTGGCGCAGACCGTCTCCGATGTCGCCACGGCGGGGGACCTCGTGGTCTGCCTCGGCGCCGGCAACATCAGTCAGTGGGCGCACGCGCTGCCGCAGGAAATTGCCGAGTGGCGGCGGCGTTGCGCGGGGGCCGCGGCATGATGCCGGAACGCCGCGTCTCCGCGCACCTGATCGACCGGCTGCCGGCGGTGCGTGGCCGCTACCGCGAGGACGTGCCCCTGGCGCCGATCACCTGGTTCCGGGTCGGCGGTCCGGCGGAAGTGATGTTCCGCCCGGCCGACATCGAGGATCTCGCCACATTTCTCGCCGGCAAGCCCGCCGACGTCGCCGTCACGGTGCTCGGTGTCGGGTCCAACCTGCTGGTTCGGGACGGCGGCGTGTCGGGTGTCGTCGTCCGGTTGGGGCGCGCCTTTGCCGATCTTGTAGCGGACGGCGAAGCGATCCTCGCCGGGGCTGGCGCGCTGGACGCTAATGTTGCGCGGACTGCGCAGGACGCGGGGCTGGCGGGGCTGGAGTTTCTCTCGGGCATCCCGGGCACCGTCGGCGGGGCGGTGCGGATGAACGCCGGCGCCTATGGCAGCGAGATGAGAGATGTGCTCGTCGAAGCCGAGGCGATCGATGGCCGGGGCGGTCATCATCGCCTGGCGCCTGACGAAATGGGATTTGCCTACCGCCGCTGCGGCTTGCCGGAAGACTGGATTGTTGTTGCCGCGAAACTGCGCGGCGCTGCCGGGGACGGGGACGCAATCGCCCGGCGCATGGACGAGATCCGCACCGCACGCGAAAGCACGCAGCCGGTGCGCTCGCGGACCGGCGGCTCGACGTTTGCCAACCCGCCGCAAGCAAGGGCGTGGGAGCTGATCGAGCAGGCCGGCTGCCGGGGCCTCATTCGAGGCGGCGCGCAGGTGTCTCCCCAGCACTGCAACTTCCTGATCAACACCGGGACGGCGTCCGCCGCGGATCTGGAGGCGCTGGGCGAGGAGGTTCGCCGTCGCGTGCTGGCGGAAACCGGTGTCGTCCTTGAGTGGGAGATCCGCCGCATCGGCGTTCCACACGAGCAGGGCCTGCGGGAGGTGTCGCGATGAGCAGGCGTGTCGCCGTGCTGATGGGTGGCTGGTCGGCGGAGCGCGAGGTGTCGCTGGTCAGCGGCGCGGCCGTGACCGAGGGGCTGCGGCAGGCCGGCTACGACGTCCGCGCGATCGACGTCCTTCGCGAGCCGCGCCATTTGCTGGATCAGCTGACGCCTGCGCCGGAGGTGGTCTTCAACGCCCTGCACGGCCGTTGGGGCGAGGACGGAACAATCCAGGGGCTGCTCGACATCCTGTCCATTCCCTATACGCACTCCGGCCTGCTGGCGTCGGCCCTGGCGATGGACAAGCCGCAGGCCAAGCTCGTGTTCGAGCGGGCCGGCATCCCCGTGGCAGAACACGTCGTGGTCAGTCGGCGACAGCTCGCGGCTGGCGACCCGATACCGAGGCCGTTCGTGATCAAGCCGATGAACGAGGGCTCGAGCGTCGGCGTCCACATCGTTCGCAACGGCGCCAATCTCTGCACGCTCGACGACGATTGGCACTTCGGCGACCGGGTGATGATCGAACGCTTCATCCCGGGTCGCGAATTCACTGTCGCCGTCATGGGCGACCGGCCTTTGGCGGTGACGGAGATCTCCACCGACCGCGGCTTCTATGACTATGACGCCAAGTATGCGCCCGGAGGGTCGCGGCACGTCGTTCCGGCGCAGGTGGATCCGGGCGTGTATGCGGAAGCAATGCGCCTGGCGCTCGTCGCGCATCAGGCGCTCGGCTGCCGGGGCGTCTCGCGCGCGGATCTGCGCTGGGATGGCGAGCGGCTGTACATGTTGGAAGTGAATACCCAGCCGGGGATGACGCC
>DAIQPV010000056.1:0-12155 GCA_036787145.1 Rhodospirillales bacterium | reverse complement strand
TGCGGCAGATCGCACCGGTGCTTCAGGGGGGGTTGCGGGCTTTGGCGGACCATCCGCTGGTCGGCGAGGCACGGGGCGTCGGCCTGGTGGGGGCCCTGGAACTGGTTCAGGACAAACGGACCAAGGCATCGTTTGCCCCCGCCCGCGGGGTCGGCGCCTATTTCGCGCGGCGGGCAGAGGCCCATGGGCTCATTGTCCGCGTCATTGCCGGCGACATTGTTGCCGTTTCACCGCCGCTGATCATCAGCGCCGCCGAAATCCAGGAGCTCCTTGCGCGCCTCAGCCGCGCCCTTGATGACACCCTGCTCTGGCTGCGGTCGAAGGAATAAACCGCCGGCGGGCGAGGCCTGGTCAACTCATTCCAGTCGTTGCCTCTCGCGCAGTTGACCCGCTCCCGCTGCCAGGTCGCCGGCAGCGGGTTCGAGGCAACCGTTAAGGAGGCGCAGCGGCTGCGGACCTATGGCGCGCTCTTCGCGGCGGCGAACTGTTGAGGCGGCGACCACTTCCGATCGAGCCCGCGCGCGCGGGTGGCCAGGAGCAGCAATTCGACCACGTCATCGAGACGCCGGAAATAGTCGGTATTGATCACGAGGTCGAAGTTCGTCGGCTCGTTGTAGCGAGAGTGGAACATGTCCCAGATGAACTTGCCGCGCTTCTTGACCGAATCCTGCACTTTGCGCTTCGCTTCGGCGTAGGAGGTTCCTTCCTCCTCGGAGATTCGCGTCGCGCAGGCTTCGACCGAGCCGACGATCCGGACCCTGAGGACGTCCCGGCCGGCCAGGATCACATGCCCGCCGCGGCCAACGATGACGCCGCCGGTGTGGTAGAGCCCGCGGATGACGGTTGACAGAAAATGCACGTACTCGTCCCGGGAAACATGCTTTCCAAAAACGGCCGAGTAGATCCAGGCATCGACAGCATCCAGCTTCTCGTTGAGCGTCTGCATGAGCGAGGCGCTGACGTTGGCCTCGCTGGCGATGCCACCGATGATCTCAGCATCATAAAGTTCGATTCCCAGCCGATCGGCCAGGGACCGGGCAACGTAGTCGCCGCCGGAGCCGATTGCCCGGGAAATGGTGATGACCGGTTTGCGAACTTGACGGGCGCGTGCCGGTGGTTCTTCGAGAGCGCGTACGATCGCCTGGATGACGGCATGCGCGTTGACGGCCATGGCCTCTATTCTCCCCTTTTTCTGACTTCATAACACCGCCGTTTCAGTTGTGAAAGCCTCGGTTGACGCAAATCGACCGGCTTGTCGAGGTAACGGCGTTGCGGTGACAGGCCCACTCGATTACCGTTGCCCGTCTCTCGCGCCCCTACCGGGCGGGTCGGCGGACAGCAAAGGAGGGGTGGCCGAGCGGTCTAAGGCGCACGCCTGGAGAGCGTGTTCACCGAAAGGTGTCGTGGGTTCGAATCCCACCCCCTCCGCCAGTACTTCCCGAACCGCTCTCTCCCAGTCGATCCGGCAACCGGAAAATCGCGGCGCTTCAGACGGCATCTCCAGACGTCGAATCGCCGGGCAGCGGCGCGGACCGCAGTGCCTGCCCCGGCTTGGTCGTCCGGGTTCAGGCGACGACGTTGGAGGGCTGGCCGCGAACGAAGTTTTCGATGTTGTCGATGAGCTGATCGGCGAGTGCCTGTATCGCCTCGTCGCTCGCCCAGGCAACATGCGGCGTCAGGATGAAGTTCGGCAGGTCGCCCAGCCCGAGCAGCGGGTTGTCTTCGGCGGGCGGCTCCGCCGTCAGCACGTCGAACCCGGCCCCGGCGATGAGGCCCTCGCGCAGCGCCGTCGCCAGATCAGCCTCGTTGACCAGCCCACCGCGGGCGGTGTTGATCAGCAGGGGCCGCCGCTTCATCGCGCGGAATTCCGGCATGGCGATCATGTTCCGGGTTTCCGGCAGAAGCGGCGAATGCAGCGTGATGATGTCGCTCGTCTCCAGCACTTCGTCCCAAGGGGTATAAAGCGGGCCGAGGCCCGTGCGCCCCTTGTGGGCGGCAAACATGATCCGCATGCCAAGCCCGCGCGCGATCGTCGCGACACCCTGGCCCAGCACGCCCTCGCCGATGATGCCGAGAGCACTGCCGCGCAGGTCCCTGATCGGATAATCGAAGAAGCAGAACTGGCCGCTCTCCTGCCAGCGACCGCGGCGCACCGCCTCGTGATAGGCGAGGATGTTGCGGCGCAGCGCGAAGATCAGGGCAAATGCGTGCTCAGGCACGGTGTTAATCGCATAGCCGCGGATGTTGGACACGGTGATGCCGTGGTCGCGGCAATACGCGAGGTCGACGACGTCGGTGCCGGTGGCGGCGACGGCGATCATCCGGAGCCCCTTGAGCCGAGACAGCATCGGCTCGCGCAGCGGAACCTTGTTGGTAATCGCGATGCTCGTGTCGTTTCCCAGGCGGTCGGCGAGCTGGTCCGGTGCGGTCAGCGGGTACTCGGCCCATTCGTGCGGAAAGGCGGGGCGTCTGACGACCACCTGCGGGGCGATGGTCGCTCGGTCAAGGAAGACAATCCGGTTCATCTGATCAGGCCGCCGCGGTCAGGAGTGAGACGTTTCGGCGAGTGTGCCGGACCTTGGTCAATCATCCTCAGTCCGTCTCTCACCGTCACACCGCCCCCCGCCAATAGGGGGGATTCGGAAATGGGCATTTAATTCTTCTTCCTGGGCTTCGTCCAACCCGGCGATATCGCCGCCGGGCGCGAAGCGCGGGGCGTTGCGCAGCTCGCCTTCGGTGATGTCGGTCGAAAAGCCGGCCAAGCCCTCGTCATAGCGGAGCTTGGCCCAGGGAATGGTGAACCTCTCCTGGCCGAGATCGAGGAAGCCGCCAAACGAGACCACCACATACATGATCCTGCCGCTCTGCCGCTCGATGATGAAGCGGTCGATGGTCCCGATGTGTTTGCCATCCGGGGTATAGACGGCAGCGCCTGCGACAGCATCGCTGTCGATAGATTTCCGAAAGGACCCCGCGTTTGCCTCTGCCATGATGATCATCCCGTCGCGCCAAGCAATGGGTCTCGGCTGGACTTGCTCTTGCACTTCACCTCAATCCAGAAAGCCGATCGAGATCCACGGGACCGCCGCGACGACGATCAGGCCGGCGAGCAGCGCCAGCATGTAGCCTATGATCGGCCGGACACCCGCATCGGGGCTGATCCGGCTGATGGCGCAGGCAGCATAGTAGCCGACGCCGAACGGCGGGGCGAACAGGCCCATGCCCATGGCGAGGATGACCACCATCGAATAGTGCACCTCGTGCACGCCCACCGTCCGGGCAATGGGAAACAGCAGCGGGCCGAACAGGACGATGGCGGGAATCCCCTCAAGGACACTGCCGAGGATGATGAAGGCGATGATCGACACCGCAAGGAAACCGGCGGCGCCGCCGGGAAGGTTGCTCATCACCGCCGCCAGCTCCCGCGAGAAGCCGGACTGGGTGAGCGCCCAGGCCATGCCGGTTGCGGCGCCGATGATCAACAGAATGGCTCCTGACAGCGACGCGGTCTCCACCAGCATCGGCGCCCGCCGCTTCCATTTGAACTGACGATAGATCAGCAGCCCGGCGATGACCGCAAAGACGATGCCGATGGTGGAAACCTCGGTCGCCGTCGCCACGCCTTCGATCACCGCCGCCCGGATGATGAAAGGCAGGGCGATCGCCGGCAGGGCGATGAAGAAGAGGCGGCCGATCTCGCCCCAGCCGACCCGGCGGACGTGGGAGAGATCCTCATGCCGGGAACGGAGCCAGACGACAAAGCACAGCGCAATTGCCAGGACCACCGCCGGCAGCATCCCGCCGGTGAACAGCGCGGTGATGGAAACGCCGGTGACCGAGTCGATGGTGATGACGACGGCAGCAACTCCATCGGCGGCGTCATTAACAAACGACGGCTACGACAACATCACCCTGAACCAAACCATCAACGTCAAGCCGCTGGATATCCTGCAACTGTCAGGGTCACTGCGCTACGTCGATGCGGAATTGCAGTACGACGACTTCGGGGAGGAGACCGACTCGCGCGGCTTCTTCATCCCGAACGATGCCAATCTGAAGGCTAAGGTGACAAACCTGTCAGGCCGAGCGCAGGCCAAGTTGTCCCTGCTCGACGACAAGTTCCAAAATACTGTCGGTTATTCCGGCTATCGATCGACGAACAATCAGTGCACCGACAACGACCGGACGTTCCGCTTCAACGCCCAGACCAATACGTTCGACTACCAGAGCAACCTGTTTCTGGACACGCCGGAGATCGCCGACGCCACCCACGCATTCACGTTCCTCTATGAGCGTCAGCAGCAGACGGGCTCGAACTTTTCAAAGGGCAGCGCGTTCTTCCCGTCCCAGGGCGCCAACTTCAACAGTATCATCGACCACGGCGTTGCCGGTGAATATCGGCTTGGTGTTTGGGACCGGCTGTTTCTCACCGGGGGCGCGCGCTATGACCAGAATAACCAGTTCGAGGACTTCACGTCTCCGCGCGTGACGGGCGCCTTCCTCGTCACCGAGACCGACAGCCGCATCCATGCGAGCTGGGGCAAGGGCGTGCAGAACCCGACACTGACCGAGCTGTACGGCTTCTTCGATACCTTCATCGGCAATCCGGATCTGAAGCCGGAAAACTCGAACGGCTGGGATGTCGGCGTCGAACAATCGTTCATCGATAACAAGCTTGTCTTCGACGTCACCTACTTCAACAACCGCATCAAGGACCTGATTTCATCCGAGTTCGACCCCGCCATTGGGGCCTCGACACCGATCAACCTGAGCGGGACTTCAAAGATCCAGGGCGTCGAAGTGTCGGCGACGGCCAAACTCTATGAAGGACTGACCGTGAAGGCGTCCTACACCTATACGGACGGAGAAGATCCGGACGGCAACGAGCTGGTGCGCCGGCCGCCGAACATGGCCAGCGCGAACGCGAATTATGCCTTCCTGGACGACGGCGAGGGCCACAAGCTCGCCAACGTCAATCTGAATGTGGACTACAACGGTCAGCAGAAAGACTTCGTCTTTGTCTACCCCACATTCGAAAGATAAACGCGTAACTTCGACCCCTTCTGGCTGGTGAACCTGGCGGCAAGCTTCGAGTTTATGCCAGGCCTCGCGGTGGTTGGCCGCATCGAGAACCTGCTCGACCAGGACTACGAGGAGGTTTACGGCTACCAGGCGCCGGGGATCGGTGCCTATGCCGGCCTGCGCGGCCGCCTGACGTTCTGACAGGGGGGGCGGCCCGGTGACAGCCGGCCTCGGCAGAGCGCTTGATTTGTCCCGCCAAAGGTGGTGGCCGAGGTTCGGCGTCACCGCGCCGTCTTTTTCCCCCGCAAGGGCCGTAACAACAGCCGCCGTCCTGCTGCTGGCAACGCTCCGGTCCTCCCGCCGGCGTCGGCAGGCGTTGCTCCCCAACGGATCGTCTCGGTCAACCTGTGCACCGATCAGCTCACGCTGCTGATGGCGCCGCGCAGCACCATCCTGTCGGTCAGCTTCCTGGCGGCGCGGCCCGACGTTTCGTACTGGAGCGACAAGGCGACGGGCATTTTCCTGAACCACGGCCGCTCGGAGGAGATCCTGCCGCTGGCACCCGATATCGTGCTGGCCGGCCGCTACACGTCGCGTCCGACCGTCTTCTTGTTGCAGCGGCTTGGTTATGACGTTCTCGATCAGGACATCTCCCGCTCGATTGCCGAAGTCCGCGAGCGAACCATGCAGGTCGGGCAGGCACTGGCGCAGGAAGACGAGGCGCAGGCGCTGATCGAGGCCATGGACCGGCGGCTCGCGGACCTGGCGCCGGCCCCCGGCGAACGACGGCCGACGGCCGTCTACTACCAGGCGAACGGCTACAGCGCCGGCGACGATACCCTGGTCGGCGACATCATCAGCCACGCCGGGCTGGAGAATCTGGGCGGTCGCCGCGGATTGCGCGGCCATGGCAGCCTGCCGCTGGAAACGCTGCTCGAGCTGAAGCCGGATATCCTGATCCGCGACGACCAGCAGCCGGAGATGCCGGCGCTCGCCTACGAGGTGCTGCGTCATCCGGCACTAAAGGTTCTGATCGATCGCAGCCTGCAGGTGGTCGTGCCGAGGCGGCTGTGGATTTGCGGCATTCCGGCAGTGGTGGAGGCGGTGGCGATCCTCAACGAGGCGAGGCGAGGCGCCGGCTTGCCGGGATGGCCCGATCTTGACGACCATAGCCGAGCCACGCGGCGCCGTCGCCGGGCCGTCCCCGTCAACGGGGTGGGCGGCTTGGCTGGTCCCGGCTGTGCTCTCCGTCGCTCTTCTGGTGGCCGCTGTCGCTTCCCTCTTCGCCGGCAGCGTGTCGATTTCCGCGCCGGAGATCGTCCGGGCGCTGCTCGGCGGCAACGAGACGGTATGCGAGATCATCATCTGGCAGCTCAGGGTGCCGCGCACTCTGCTGGCGATGCTGATCGGCGCCAGCCTCGGCCTCTCGGGCGCGGTGCTGCAGGGGCTGCTCGGCATTTCCGGTGCCGCCGCTTTCGGCGCCGTCCTTGCCTTCTATTCCGGCTTCGCGAGTCTGCTTCTGCTTGCCCTGCCTCTGGGAGGCATGGCCGGGGCCGGCGGTGCGGTCGCGCTGCTGCTGCTTCTGGGGGGCCCGCGCGCCAGCACCCTGACGCTGATCCTGGCCGGTGTCGCGGTGAGCAGCCTTGCCGGCGCGTTGACCGCGCTGGCGCTCAATCTTTCGCCCAACCCCTATGCGGCGACCGAAGTGATCTTCTGGATGATGGGCTCGCTCGCTGATCGCAGCTTCGAGCACGTGACGATGACGACCATCTGCATGCTTCCCGGCTGGCTGTTGCTGTTCAGCACCCGCCGGGCACTCGACGCGCTGAGTCTCGACGAGGACACCGCAACGAGCCTCGGCTTCAACGTCGGTGCGGTCCGGCTGAGTGCGGCGCTCGGCACCGCGCTGGCGGTCGGATCTGCCGTCTCGGTCAGCGGCACGATCGGCTTCGTCGGCCTCGTCGTCCCGCACCTGCTGTGGCCGCTGGTGGGTGCGCAACCCGGCCGGCTGCTTGTTGTCAGCGCGCTCTGCGGTGCGCTGCTGCTGACCGTTACGGACATCGTTGTCCGCCTGTTCTCGACGGGACCCGAGCTCAAGATCGGAGTCCTCACCGCGCTGCTGGGGGCGCCCTTCTTTCTCGTTCTGCTGTTGCGGCTGCGAACGAAACTGTCGTGATGCTGGCGACGAGGCAGCTCAAGGTGGCGCTGGGCGGCCGGACGGTCATGGCCGATGCCACTCTTTCCTTGTCCGGCGGGACGGTGATCGGATTGATCGGACCCAACGGTGCCGGCAAGACCACGCTGTTGCGTGCCCTGACGGGCATCATCCCGGCAGAAGCCGGGGTCATCACGCTGGATGATCGCCCGCTCGCCGGTTGGCCTCCGCGGACGCTGGCTCGCAACATCACCTCCGTCGCACAGGATGCCCCTTGTTCCTGGCCGATGACGGTCCGCCGTGTCGTCGCTCTGGGCCGGTTGCCGCATCTGCAGCCGTGGCAGCGGCCCACCCCGGCGGACGGTGAGGCCATTGAGGAGGCCCTGCAGCAGGCCGACGTGCTGTTCCTCGACAACCGCAATGTCCTCACGCTCTCGGGCGGAGAACGGGCACGGGTGATGCTGGCCCGAGCGCTGGCCGGCGGCCCGCGCTACCTGCTCGCCGACGAGCCGGTGGCCGGTCTCGATCCCGCGCATCAGCTTCAGATGATGGCGTTGCTGCGAGAGCGCGCGGCAGCGGGTGTCGGCGTGATCGTCACGCTGCACAACCTGAGCCTTGCCGGCCGCTTCGCGATCGGCTCTTCGTCGTGGTCGATGGCCGGATTGCCGCGGACGGCGCCCCGGGCGACGTTCTGGCGCCTGCGATCCTGGCCGAAGCGTTCGGCATCCGGGCCACCTACGGCCGGCCACGATGGCCAGCGGTATGTCGTTCCCTGGGAGGTCGTGCCGCGCCTCAGCGTCGTTGACAGGCGACAGGGCAGCGATGGACATGGACACGGCGAGTAGTGCCTGGCCGGCGAGGATCGACGAGCCGCCGCCGACAGCGCGCGAGGCGTCCAGGCCGATCTCGCCAAGAGCACGCTGTGCTGCGATCATCGCGTCTCTGCTGGTCCACGGTCTGATTATCGCGGTGAGCCTCTCGCTGGTTGCCGACGTCGTTCCGCCGGAGCCGCTGACGGTGGAACTGGTGGCCGAGGCCGGGGGCTCGGGGGGCTCCGGCGGTGGGAGCGGGGCTTCTGGCGGCGAGGCCGGAGAGCCCGGCCATGCGGCCGGCGGCTCCGGCACGCCCGATCATCCCGCCGACCGGGCAGCCGATTCCGCAAGTCCGGTTCACCCCGCCCAGGACCAGTCGGATGCGGAGGCTGCGCCTGTCGAACAGCCGGAGGCTCCGCCTCCCCCCGCCGCAGAGCGGCCGGCGGACGTCTTGCCGCAGGTGCCGAAAAAAAAGCCCTCCCCGAAAAGGAGGCGAAGCAGGAGGCGCCGCCGGTGCAAATGCGGCACCACGAGGCCGCCGAGGCAGACGCACCGGCGCCGGCCATCGATGCGAAACCGGCACAGAACGACGGGCCGCAGGATGCGGCCGGTTCGTATTCGGGAACAGGCAGTGCGGGCGACGGCACCGGCTCCGGCCAGGCCGGGGACGGTGGCTCAGGCGCAGGCGGCGGCTCCGGCTCGTCCGGCAGCGCGCGGGGGGCCCGGATACCGGATCGGTTCGACAGCAAACCCCTTTCCACCCTATCCGTCGGGGGCACGCCGTCGCGGAATCGAGGGCACGGTCGTCCTCCGCGTCGTGGTCGCTGCTGACGGATCTCCGCGCTCCGTCGAGATCGCCCGTTCCAGCGGCTTGGACCTGCTGGACGAGGCCGCGCGCGACGCCGTCGCGCGGTGGCGCTTTCGCCCGGCAACGCGCAGCGGCGAAGCCGTCGAGGGAAAAGCGACGGTCCCGGTCCGATTCGCGCTTCTCGATCGCTGATCGGCAAGACCCCGGCAGGGATGCCGCGCCCGACATTGGGTGCCATGCACGAGCGCATTGGTGTCTGCTCTGGGGCAGATCGGCGCTCACCGTCCCGATGCAGCAAACTGGCCGCCGCCGCGGTGCGCATCCCGTCCCAACAGGATCGGGCCGGCAGTGGTTACCGTGAAGGTCAGGCGTACGAGGGCCTGCAGGCCGCCGCGCGGGCCGGCTTCGAGATGCTGGACCTCGATCCCGGGTTTCGGCAGGCCACGACGAAGACACTCGGTTGCGAGATCCGTACGCACAAATTCCTTTGGATCGGCGCCTTTGTGGGCGTGACGGGTCGGCCGGTAGGGCGTGTGCGAGGTCCACATCGAAGCGCGGGTGAACAGCGGATCGTCGCGGGCCGGAGCGCACGGGGGAGTCAGCGTGAGGCATCCGACATCATTCAGGCGCAGGAACTGAAGCCTTGAGACGACCTTCTCGAACCGCGCGCTGTCAGAAGTTCGGGCGCTGGTGCTGCGGTCCACCATCCACGGTGCGATGATGCCCAGGCGGTCGAGGAGGCCATCGCCGTCGCTGTCGTCGGTGAACAGGTACACATGTCGATGCTGCCCTGACGCCGCGGGGCCTGGGTCATTTTCGTGGCCGGAGAACAGGGTCGGGATGCGCCCCTCGTCATCCCGGGCGAGGCTCATCAGCGCGCGGCGCAGCGCCAGGACGACCGTTGCCCGATGGGCCACAGGCGGGCGATCGGTTTCGTCGATCGTGAGGATGAGCGCATCGCGCAAAGCGTCCGTTTCGGCTCGCATGAGGCCCAGGCCCAGATATCGCCCGTCTCCGATGACCAGCGGACCCTCGACCGATGTGGCGAAGGCGAGCCGAACGTGCCAGAGACGGCCGGCGGGGAACCGTGGAGGCAGCGCGAACGCCTCGGCGCGGGCGCCCTTGCCGAAGAACGGCTCGCGCTGCACGCAGATGCTCTCGACCGCAGTCGCCACGCCTGCGTGCCGCAACGCCTGGCAGACGGCAAGCGCCGCCGCGGTCTCGGTGCGGACGCGTTCGCTGCCGATGATTTTGCCGCGCCGCCGGATCACCGGCAGGGCCAGCGGGGTCACCGAGCACCAGACGCGGGATGCCCGGCGCGCACCGATACCATAGTGGCCAAGCATCTCTTTATTTTCGGCTGGGGCGAGAACCGGTGCCGCCGGTGCCAGAACCTCTCCCGTCTCCGCATCGAGCGGCGCGAGATCCAGGTTCGAAACGGCGAATTCGAGGGCACGCGCCGGGATCGGACAGTCCGACGGCCGCTCGACGAGCACGCGGCGGATCGACGGATCGGCCATCGCGTGCCCGATCGATGGCAGTGGGATGATCCGCACCCGGCGGCCGATGTCGGCGCCGTTCGCTCCGCGGCCGACGACGTAGCGCTCGACCAGGGCTGATCCGACGCCGGCAGTGGCGAGACGGCCGGCGGCGGCGTCGCGAACCATCGTCGTCAGCCCGGCGGCCCGGTCCAGCGGCCACGGCTGAAACCGGCGCCCGTCGTCCGCCGGCTTCAGCTCCAGTAGCAGCCGGTCCGGCGGACAGTTGTAGCCGACGAGGCGGAAGCGCGCCTCGCGCGGCTTGCGGAACACCCCACCCGCGATGCGCCGGCGCTGTTCGGCGTGCCGGTCGATCAGCGACTGCAGGGTGCCCGGCGCCGGGCAGCGCAGCGCAACGCCTCCGGTCGCCGCTTCGCCCGAAGGCCGCCAGATCTGTCCGGGGTGGGCAACAAGGCGAGCCTCCGCTTCGTCCGGCGAAAGCACCTCCGCCGTCGCCCAGGCCATATCGACGCCACGGCCGAACTGGTAGATCCCCTGAGCGATCTGGCAGATAACCTGGGCGTTGGCGTGGTCGGTGCCGGAGTCGAGGGTCCAGGCGAAGCGGAACTCCGGCTCTCCGTCGATCAAGCGGGGGCGGATCGTCTTGCCCGTCCGGATCTCGGCGACGCGGTCCGGATCGCCGCCGACCGCATCCAGGTCGTTGTTGGGAACGAAATTGGTGTAGCCCTGGCCCTTGCGGGTTCCCGGCGTGGCGATGACCGGCGCCCGGAGTGTCTCGAACCAGCGCAGGGCCTGCGCGCACCGGTCAGCCAGTGCGCCCCCTGCGCCCTCGCCCGCTACCAATGCCTGAAACAGGCGCGCCGGCGCCGGCGGCCATTCGCCCGCACCATGCCACCGCGCATCGTGCAGGCGGACCGAAATGACGAGTACGTGCGTCATGGGTTGCCGGTGGCAGGCTTGCCCTTCTTTGCCGGCTTCTTCTTCTCCAGCTCCTTGAGGTCGTCCTGAGCGAAGTCCTTGCGGAATGCGACCCGCCGATTGGATTCGGAACCGACGCCGAACGCCTTCGCCGCACGTTCGCCATAGGCGACAGCGATGTCCTCGGTGAGCGCCAGCGGCGAGCGTTGGCCGTCGCGTGCCACCGCCTTCCACTGCCCTGATGCCGACGGATCGAGAGTTAACAGGCAGCCCTGGCGCAGAAACGCTTCGGGCGTGTGTGTCGCCGCCACCAAAGCCAGTCCGAGCACGTAGCGGCGAAGGGTTGGTCCATCATCGCCCTTCAGTCGGCGCAGGGCGACTAAGTTGACGGTGACGTCGCGTTCGATCGGACCCCTGGCAACCACCCCGCCGGGCGCCCCGACCGCCGGCACATGCACGAAACCGCGCTTCGCCAGCGGCGTCTTGGGATCCCCTTCCTGCTTGGCTTTTTCTTCCTCGGAGAACACATCGAGCGCCGCGTAATCGATCGGCGGATTATACTGGGCGGACCGCTTGATCTCGACCACGTCCCAGGCACGGATCACCGACTGGACGATGCGCGGCAGCTTGGCCTGGGTATCTCGCGAGTCCCAGACCCCGAACACCAGCGAGGTCGGAGCCAGCCTGGCAATAGCGCCGGCGTCGCCGGTATTGAGAAAGAGCTCAAACGCGTCTTTCGCCTGATCCCGGAGCTCGCTCGACCGGACGAGGGCATCCCCGAGCCGATGCCCCGCTTCCAGGATCGAAATCACCTTCTCGTTGCCGTAGGCGATGTCGATCTGCGGCACCAGCTTGGCGAGCCGCCCCGATGCTGCGTTCCCGTCGGCCTTGAAGATCGGCTCCAGGCGGTTGGCCTGGGAGCCGACACTGTCGATCGTCAC
>DAIQPV010000055.1:0-12376 GCA_036787145.1 Rhodospirillales bacterium | reverse complement strand
GCGGCTTCACGGCATGGGCGATGCGCTGTACGAGGAGTTGGTCGAGCGCGAGGACCCCGGCGTGGCCGTCCGCATCTACGCGCCGGTCGGCGCCCACGAGGATCTGCTGGCATATCTCGTGCGCCGGCTGCTGGAGAATGGCGCCAACAGTTCCTTCGTTAACCGCATGCAGGATGACCGGCTGCCGGTCGAGGCAATCGTCACCGATCCGGTTGGGCGCGTCCGTGCTCTCGCCGAAATCGCCAATCCGCGGATCGCGCTGCCGCGCGCGATGTATCTGCCGGAGCGGCTGAACGCGCGGGGGATCGACCTGGCGGACCGCACGGCGGTGGCGGTGCTTGCCCAGGAGATGGCGGCGGCGGACGAGAGGAGCCTCACGGCGGGCCCGATCGTCGGCGGCGAGGAGCGGACGGGCGAGGCGGAGCGGGAAGTCGTTTCTCCTGCCGACCTGCGGCGCGTCGTCGGCCGGGCATCCGACGCGACACCCTCCGATATCGAGGACGCCCTGTCGTCCTCCGGCCGCGCAGCAAGGGAGTGGGCAAGCACGCCCGTCGAGGCGCGCGCCGCCTGCCTCGAACGTGCAGCGGACCTGCTCGAAGCGGAGATGCCGCGCCTGATGACGCTCCTGGTCAGGGAAGCCGGCAAGACAATCGCCGATGCGCTGGCGGAAGTGCGCGAAGCGGCCGATTTCTGCCGCTATTACGCGGCGCGAGCCCGGCTGGACTTTGCCGGGCCGCATCAGCCTTTGGGGGAACTTGGGGCCGGTGGCGCCGTCTTTGCCTGCATAAGCCCGTGGAACTTCCCCCTGGCCATCTTCATGGGCCAGGTGACGGCGGCACTGGCTGCGGGGAATGCCGTGATCGCCAAGCCGGCGGAGCAGACCCCGCTGATCGCCAGCGCCGCGGTCAGGCTGCTGCACCGGGCCGGCATTCCCCCGCAGGTGCTGCATCTGCTGTCGGGAGACGGTGCCCGCGTCGGCGGAGCGCTGGTCGCCGATCCGCGGCTGCGGGGCGTGGTGTTCACCGGTTCGATCGATACCGCGCGATCGATCAACCGCGCGCTGGCCGGACGGACAGGCACGTCCGGGGGGGAGTCGGTGCTGATCGCCGAGACGGGCGGGCAGAACGCGATGATCGTCGATTCCTCAGCGCTGCCCGAGCAGGTGACCCGCGACGCGCTGATCTCCGCGTTTCGCAGCGCCGGGCAGCGCTGCTCGGCACTGCGCCTGCTGTTCGTCCAGGACGACGTCGCACCAAAAATCATCGACATGCTCACGGGCGCCATCGACGAACTGCGCGTCGGCGATCCGGCGCTGCTCGCCACCGACGTGGGCCCGGTCATCAACGCCGACGCGGTGGCAATGCTGGAGACTCACGTTGCCCGCATGGGCCGGGAGGGCCGCCTGCTCGCCCGCGCCCGCCTGGGCTCCGAGACCCAGGAAGGCCTATACGTCGCTCCGACGCTCGTCGAGATTGACTCTCCGGAGCGGCTGCAGGGCGAGGTCTTCGGACCGGTGCTGCACGTGGTCCGCTGGGCCGCCGGCCGTCTGCCGCAGGTGATCGATGCGATCGAAGCCACCGGCTTCGGCCTGACGCTGGGCGTCCAGACCCGCATCGACGACACCCGCCGCTTCATCTTCGAGCGAACCACTGCCGGCAACGTCTACATCAATCGCAACCAGATCGGCGCTGTCGTGGGCGTGCAGCCGTTTGGCGGCGGCGGACTGTCCGGCACCGGGCCGAAGGCCGGCGGTCCGGCCTACCTGCGCCGGATGGCTGTCCCCGAGAGCACTGATGCTCAGCCCGCACCGGATGCCGGGCGGCAGACCGGCGATGACGACGACGCGCAAATGCGCCTGCTAGTGCTGGACCACGCCTCGTTGTGCGGGAGCCTTGCTGCGGCAACCGAGGCGGGCAAGGCCTGGCGGGCCCGGCCCGCCGGCGAGCGGGCCGATCTCCTGGAGCGGGCCGCGGGACACTTGGCCTCATCCGGCGCCCCAGCGGCCTGGGGCGCCGCGGTCCGGCTGGCGGCAGCGCACCTGCGCGCCCACTGGGAGCGGCCACTGCCGCTGCCGGGACCGACCGGCGAAAGCAACGAGCTGTCGGTGCGCCCGCCGGGCCTGCTCGCCTGCGTGTTCGATGCCGGCCCCGAGCCCGAGGCGGAGGTCGCGGCCGCTGCTGCAGCGCTGGCCGCCGGCAACAGCGTGGTGTTGGGGTCGAGCGACCAGTCTCCGGCGATGACCGCGTTGATACAAAGCCTGGCCGACGCCGGCCTGCCCGCCGGCCTCCTGGCGAGCCCCGCCGCGGGCGACGACGCAAGCCTCGCCGATCTGCTGGGGGATGCGCACCTGGCCGGTGCGGTTATCGCGGCACCGCCTACCGTCATCGGTGCCGTTGCGCGCCGGCTGGCGGAGCGCAACGGCTCCATCCTGCCGCTGATCCGAGCCTCCGCCGGCCCGGGAGCGGGGCCCATCTGCACACCCGCCTGGTTCGAGCGGTTCGTTCACGAACGAACGCTGACCATCGACACGACGGCCTCGGGCGGCAACGCCGCCCTGCTGTCGCTGGATGAAGAGGAATGACATCGAGGGGAGCGCGGCTTTCGCTCCCCAACACCTGGCCCATCCCCATCCGCCGGGCGATCGCCGGCGAATAGAGATGTCTTTACATGTTTGAGTAGTTGGGGCCGCCTCCCCCCTCCGGTGTGACCCAGTTGATGTTCTGGGTAGGGTCCTTGATGTCGCAGGTCTTGCAATGGACGCAGTTGGCGGCGTTGATCTGCAAGCGCTTGCCGCCATCCTCATCGACAAACTCGTAGACGCCGGCCGGGCAGAAGCGCTGCTCGGGTCCGTCGTACAGCGCGAGGTTGACGCTCACCGGAATCGCCTTGTCCTTCAGCGTCAGGTGGCAGGGCTGGTCTTCCTCGTGATTGGTGCTGGAGAGATAGACCGAGGACAGCTTGTCGAAGGTGATCACCCCATCCGGCTTCGGATAGTCGATTTTCGTGCAGTCGCTGGCCTTCTTCAGGGCCTTGTGGTCTTCGTGATGCTTCAAGGTCCAGGGCGCCTTGCCACGGAACAGGTAGGTTTCCAGCGCGGAATAGGCGATCCCGCCCCACATGCCCCAGCGGAACGAAGGCCGGACATTGCGAACCGTGTACAGTTCGTCCCAGACCCAGGACGCCTTCAGGGCTTCGGGATAAGCGTCCAGCATCATGGGCGGCGTGGCGGAGGAGAGCGCGGCGGCGACGGCTTCGGCGCAGACCATGCCCGATTTCATCGCCGTGTGCGTGCCCTTGATCTTCGGAACGTTCAGGAAACCGGCCGCATCGCCGACGAGGCAGCCGCCCGGAAAGATGAGCTTGGGGATCGACTGGAAGCCGCCCTCGGACAGCGCCCGCGCCCCGTAGGCAATGCGGCGCCCGCCTTCGAACGTGGTTCGGATTGCCGGGTGCGTCTTGAACCGCTGGAACTCGTCGAACGGCGAGAGGTACGGGTTCTGATAATCCAGGGCGACGACGAAGCCGACCGCGACCTGATTTTCGTCCAGGTGGTAGAGGAAGGAGCCGCCGTAGGTGTTGCTGTCCATCGGCCAGCCGACGGTGTGGACGACCTTGCCCGGGTGATGCTTGGCCGGGTCCACCTCCCAGAGTTCCTTGACGCCGATCCCGTAGGCCTGCGGCTGTACGCCGTCCGCGAGCTGAAATTTGGCGATCAGCGACTTGGTGAGCGATCCGCGGCATCCTTCCGCGAAAACCGTGTAGCGCGCGAGCAGCTCCATGCCGGGTTGGTAGTTCTCGGTGGGCTGACCATCCTTACCCACCCCCATGTCTCCGGTGGCGATGCCCTTGACGCGGCCGGCCTCGTCATACAGCACCTCCGCCGCGGCAAAGCCGGGATAGATCTCGACGCCCAGCGCTTCCGCTTCCCCCGCCAGCCATCGGCACAGGTTGCCAAGGCTGATGACGTAATTTCCGTGGTTGTGCATCTGTGGAGGCGTCGGCAGCTTGAAGGCCTTGCTCGCGGTGAGGAAAAGGAAGCTGTCGTCCCCCGCCGGGACGTTGAGCGGCGCGCCCTTCTCCTTCCAGTCGGGGATCAGCTCGTTGAGGGCGCGCGGCTCAAGGACCGCGCCTGACAGGATATGGGCGCCGATCTCCGAGCCTTTTTCCACGACGCAGACCGAGATCTCGCGCCCCTCCTCAGCGGCCAGCTGCCGAAGCCTGATCGCCGTGCTGAGCCCGGAAGGCCCGCCGCCCACGACGACGACGTCGAATTCCATCGATTCTCGTTCCATGCGTTCCTCTAGAGGTTGTCTACCGCGAGGCGGCTTATTGGTTGGTCCGGCCAGCAGGCACCCAGGCGCGACTTGTCCGGCGGATTATTCTACCCCTCTCCGCCTAGAATTGCTCGCTTTGGAGCGACAGAACGGAGTCCGAGCCGTTTACGATGGCCGGCAGCAGGCCAGCCACCTGCGGCATGATCTGCTCCGCGTAGAACCGCGCCGTTGCGATCTTACCGGTCAGAAACGCGCGGTCGCCATCACCGGCGTCCAGCCTGGCCATGGCCGCCAGGGCAGAGCGCGCCATGTAATAACCGCCGATCACGGTCCCCATCAGCCGCAGGACCGGGACCGATGCCGCCGCCGGAAGCCGCGGGTCGCGGGCCGCTGCCGCGATCAGCCAATCGCCGACCTCTGCAAGGGCGTCAGCCCCCGCGTTCAGAGCCGAGCGCAGCGCGGCGCAGGCCGGGTCCTGCTTCAGCGCCAACTCGTCGTCGAGCGTACGCATTTCCTCAACCAGGTTCCGCAGGGTCTCGCCGCGATCGCGCAGAATCTTTCGCCCGACAAGATCGTTGGCCTGGATGGCGGTCGTGCCTTCGTAGATCGGCGTGATGCGCGCATCGCGGAAATGCTGGCAGGCGCCGGTCTCTTCGACGTACCCCATCCCGCCGTGCACCTGGACGCCGAGCGAAGTGATTTCGACCGAGAGTTCGGTGCACCAGCCCTTGACGATTGGCGTCAGCAGTTCGACCCGGCCTTGATGGAGGCTGCGAACACTGCTGTCCGGATGCCGGTGGGCGAAATCGATCGATCGCGCGGCAGAGCAGGCCAGCGCGCGCATCGCTTCGATGTAGCCCTTCATCGTCATCAACATCCGCCGGACATCGGGATGCTCGATGATCGTTGCGCGCGTTGCGCCGTCGATGCCGACCGGCTGGCCCTGCACCCGCTCCCGCGCATACTCGCGTGCCTGCTGATAGGCGCGCTCGGCGATCCCCAGGCCCTGGATGCCGACGTTAAGCCGCGCCAGGTTCATCATCACGAACATATACGCGAGGCCTTTGTTTTCCTCGCCGACGAGATAGCCGACAGCGCCGGTCGTGTCGCCGTAGGAGAGCACGGCGGTGGGGCTCGCGTGGATGCCGAGCTTGTGCTCAAGCGAGACGCAACGCACGTCGTTCGGCCCAAGCAGGGCGCCGTCATCCCCGACGAGGATCTTCGGCACGACAAAAAGAGAGATCCCTTTCACCCCCGGGGGCGCGGTCGGTGTGCGAGCTAGAACAAGATGGATGATATTTTCGGTCAGATCGTGATCACCGTACGTGATGAAGATCTTCTGACCGGAGATCAGGTAGTGGTCGCCGCACGGCTCGGCGCGGGTGCGGACTGCACTCAGGTCGGAGCCCGCCTGCGGTTCCGTCAGATCCATGGTGCCGGTCCATTCGCCGGATACCATCTTCGGCAGGTACCGCGCCTTGAGCTCGTCGGAGGCATTGAAGGTGATCGCCTCGATCGCACCCTGCGTCAGCATGGGGCACAGGGCGAACGACATGTTGGCAGCATGCAGCATTTCCTGGATTGCCGCGTTGACCAGCCACGGCACGCCCATTCCACCGTACTCCGGCTCGAAGACGGCACCGTTCCAGCCGCCTTCGATGAAGGTGGCGTAGGCCTCCTTCCAGCCGTCCGGGGTGCGCACCACTCCGTCGATCAGGCGCGATCCCTTCTCATCGCCCAGCTTGTTGATCGGCGAGAGCACTTCCTGCGCAAACTTGCCCGCTTCTTCAAGGACGGCGGCGACAACGTCCGGAGACATTTCCTCGAGACCAGGCAATTGCACCACGTCATCGGCGGCGCAGAGGTCTTCCAGAACGAACCGCATGTCGCGAAGTGGCGCTACGTAAGTCACGTGACAATACCCTTTCAGCGGTGCGGGAAGCGCCGTCGGCAAGACGGATGCGCGCCCGCGGGTGCTACGAAGTGCGCTGCAGTTACGAATGCCGCTCAGAGCGAGCGGGCGCGATCACGAAGAACGTACTTCTGGATCTTCCCGGTCGATGTCTTGGGGAGGTCACCGAAGACGACTGTTTTCGGTACCTTGAACCGGGCCATTTCATTGCGGCAAAAGTCGATGATCTCGTCCTCCGAGGTCGTCTCCTGGCCGTTTTTCAAGGCAACGAAGGCGCACGGCGTTTCGCCCCACTTCTCGTCGGGACGAGCGACGACGGCAACTTCCAGCACCGCCGGATGACGGTACAACACGTCCTCGACCTCGATGGTCGAAATGTTCTCGCCGCCTGAGATGACGATGTCCTTGGAGCGGTCCTTGATTTCGATATATCCGTTGGGATGCCAGACGGCGAGATCTCCGGAGTGAAACCAGCCGCGTTCGAACGCTTCTTCGGTTGCGCCCGGGTTTTCAGGTACCCCTTCATGACGATGTTGCCGCGCATGAAGATTTCGCCGATGGTCTTGCCGTCCTTCGGCACCGGCTGCAAGGTCAGCGGGTCGGCGACCATCAGGCCTTCCTGGAGAGGGCTGCGAACCCCCTGGCGCGCCTTGAGGACCGCCTTGTCGCGCAGCGGCAGATTATCCCACTCCTCATGCCAGTCGCAGACCACGCAGGGACCGTATGTCTCGGTCAACCCGTAGACGTGGGTCACCTGGAAGCCCATGCGCTCCATTCCTTCGATCACCGCAGCGGGCGGCGCCGCCCCTGCTGTCATCACCTTCACGGCATGGTTTATGCCTTCCTTCAATTCAGCCGGCGCGTTGTTCAGCATGTTGAGAACGATCGGCGCACCGCAGAAATTGGTCACCTTCTCGTCCCGGATGATCTGGAAAACGGTATCGGCCCGCACCTGGCGCAGGGAGACGCTGGTGCCGGCGGCAGCGGCGATGGTCCAGGGGAAGCACCAGCCGTTGCAGTGGAACATCGGCAGGGTCCACAAATAGACCGGGTGGGGTGGCATATTCCAGGAGAGGACATTGTTGACGGCGTTCAGGTACGCGCCGCGATGGTGATAGACGACGCCCTTGGGGTTCCCGGTGGTGCCGGACGTATAGTTGAGCGTGATGGCCTGCCACTCATCCGCCGGCGGCGTCCAATCGAAATACGGGTCGCCTTCGTTCAGAAACGACTCGTAGTCGATCTCGCCAAGAAGGGTGCCGCCCACGTACGTGGGATCATCGACGTCTATGACCAGCGGGCGCTTCCTCAGCATTGCCAGTGCCCGGGTCACCGTGTCCGAAAATTCCCTCTCGGTGATGAGCACCCGCGCCTCCGCGTGCTCCAGCATGAAGGCGATCGTCTCGGAATCCAGGCGAACGTTGAGCGTGTTCAGCACCGCCCCGCTCATCGGCACGCCGAAGTGGCACTCGAACATCTCGGCGAGGTTGGGCAGCATGACCGAGACCGTATCGCCGCCTCTGATCCCCCGCCGCTGCAGGGCGGAGGCCAGGCGACGGCAGCGCGCATAGGTGTCGGCCCACGTCCGGCGCACCTTACCCTGCACCGTGGCGATGCGCTCGGGGTGGACAAACGCGGCTCGTTCCAAAAAGCTCGATGGCGTCAGGGTCGAGTAATTGGCCGGGTTCTTGTCCAGAAAGACTTCATACGGATTGGCGTGCCTCTCTGACATTATCCTGTCCTCCCTCAATAAATCGCATGTTCATTATTAGGCTTTGACTCGAACCCCCCTTACGATGACAGGAGATCTGTGGATTTTCTTTAGCGAAAGTCGCGATATTCTTTGGCTGAAGTCATCGTGGGTGAGGTTGCGAGAATTAGTTTGCAAGTATAGCGGATTGTTCCACGACGGCAACACCGGTGGCATACTCGCAAGCGTCGCAGTTGGTGCCGGCGAGCGGGCCGGCGGGTGAGCGGTTGCTCGACACCACACGCGACGGGCAGACCCGCTGGTCAGGCGGTGCTCTTCGCCGTTCCAGAGCGGGATCCGCGGACCGCTCGCTCGGCGTCAAAGGCGTCGCTTAGTCTGACCGTAATGTCGTGCGGCCGCAGTGGCTTGCCGCAGTCACAGCACACCGCGGCAGGTTCCACCCTGCCGCCGCAGGTGGTGTGGAAAAGCTCCACCGCCGGCTCTGCGGCCGAGTCGAAGTCGCACCATCGCAATCCCCACGTCCGGAGCGCGAGAATGACGCCGTGCAGATCCCGTCCCTTCGCGGTCAGCCGGTACTCGTAACGCGGAGGACGGAGCTGGTATTGCCTGCGTTCGACCACGCCATCGTCCTCGAGACGCTTGAGCCTTGTCGACAACACGTGCGGCGACATGCCCGTCTGCGCCTGGAAGGCATCGAAGCGTCGCGTTCCCAGGAACAGTTCACGGATGATCAGCATGGTCCAGCGGTCGCCAAGCACCGCCAGTGACCGGGCGACCGGGCACACACTCTCGCCGATTTCATCCCAAGCCATTGAACCTACTCTCGAAACGTGAGTTTCATATTAGGGGCCGATCGTCGCCCGAAATCAAGAGTTGCTCCGGCCATGGGCCGGAAATGGTCTGGACAGATCTGCCGAAGCCGTTGACTTCATATAATGAAGCCACAAATATCGGAAGGAGTGAAGGTGAGTTCCAGGGCGAAAGGATGGAATTGATGCGTGAGCACGTCACCCCAGCGGCGGATGCGGCTGAGTTAAGCACCGCTCGCGCCGACCAGGCGTTCTACCTGGATGACCTGCACGTAGGCCAGCGCTTCACCAGCGGTTCGCTCACGGTGGACGAGGCCGAAATCAAAACATTTGCGGCGCGCTTTGATCCGCAGCCCTTCCACCTGGACGAGCAGGCGGCGCGCGACAGCCTGTTTGGTGGCCTGGCCGCCAGCGGCTGGCACACGGCGGCGCTCAGCATGCGGCTGATCGTCAACGGCGGCGCGCCGATCGCGGGAGGTGTGATCGGCGCCAGCGGCGAGATCGCCTGGCCCAGGCCAACGCGCCCCGGCGATGTCCTGACGGTGGAAACCGAAGTGCTCCGGATCGCGCCATCGAAATCGCGGCCCGATCGCGGCGTTGCCACGCTCCGCAGCGAGACCCGGAACCAAAACGGCGAGCCGGTCCAGGTATTCACCATGAACCTGATCGTTCCCCGTCGCCCCAGGGCGGACGTTGCCGATCGTGGGGTAGACGGCGGCTGAAACAGCCACCGGCGCGAGCCTCATCGAGGCCGCTCAACGCAGCCGTGACGCGCCGCGCCGCCCAAACCGCTGTGGAGGATCGTGCTACATTTGCAACAGTACGGCATCCTTTATTTTAATCTTTCGCTTATTCCCGAACCCGGGTGATCGGCATGTACCCCCTTTAATCGGGCCTTTGAGCGCTGTTTCGCCCTGACGACGTCGTTTGACGCCGCGCTCAGGGGGTGGACGACCCCTCCGTCGGGGTAACGGCGGCTGCATCGATCGCGGCTTTTGATACCGAGGGGTTGTAAAAGCTGCGGGGTGCGTTAATCTTGGTTGGTCGGTGCTCGGCGGGAAGCTGCGACGGCGGCCATTATCCGCCATCCGCCTCGATCGCGGTGAGGATGGGACCAAAAGAGCACACAGGTTGCTTTCGGATGACGCTTCAACCCACTGATGATTATGGCAAAAGCATGGTTGGAACTCGGGCGCTTGATAAACGTTTGCGCTGCCCCTCTCCCGACCATCATGCAACAGTCGACGACAAGCCACCAATTAGGACACGAATGACCGGGGAAGATTTCAAGCGAGATGTGTCGTAAAAGTAATTTGCTGCCTCTGCCTTCCGGATCGACAGTCGAACTTACGGGATTAGAAGCTACCTCAACTAGAACTACCCAGACAGTCGAGGACTAGCCCGTTTGTCCCAATGTCATCCCCCCGGCTGGGCTACTACCTAAAGCGTACTATGCTAAAATTATTCAAAAACTTATCAGATTCGACGACGTTCGTGTATGGTGCTGTGCCGAGGGGAGTGTTCATTCGAAAAGGTTTGGCCTTTTGACGGACCTTTCCTACAAGAACTGATGCTCAGGTGAGAGGGGGATCCAGCGAGATGCAAGTGTTTTCTGGCAGCGGCGTGCCCGCATTCGCAGCGGGCGGTTCCAGTAATATGGAAGAAGGAAAGGGTGACATCACCGGCGGCTCTTCAGACCAGCCGCCCCTGGTCATCATCGTCGATAACCGCACGCTCTCGCGGGAGGGGATGGCCCATCTTCTGGAAAGCTGCCACCGGTTCCGCGTGTTTGCCACAGCGTCGGTCGCCGAGCTGCTGCAGGGTGAAGCCAACTTGAAGGATAGCGTCGTTTTATTGAGCCTCGGATCGAGAGAACTGGGCGACGCCGAGGTGCGAAACGACGTTGGACTGCTGTCGCAGGCGAACCCTGCTGTTCGGGTCGTCATCGTCGGTGATCGGGAAGACAGCCATCAGGTCGGTGAAGCCCTCGTGTTGGGCGCGCGCGGGTATATCCCGACGACGCTGACCGCACGCGTGGTGGTCGAAGCGCTGCGTTTGATTCAGGCAGGAGGGACCTTCGTTCCTGCGTGCGCTTTTTCGGAAGCGTTGACGCAGCGGCGGACCGAGCGACCGGAGCCAACTTCCAGTACTGCGTTCAACTTGTCCGGGCTGACGCCGCGCCAACGGGAGGTGTTTGATTTGTTGCGGCGCGGTAAGCCCAACAAAATTATCGCGTATGAGCTTGCTATGTGTGAAAGCACGGTCAAAGTTCACGTCCGCCAGATCATGAGGAAGTTGCAGGCCAACAATCGGACTCAGGCCGCCTTTCTCGCGGCCCGCGTCGTCGATCAGGGCGCTGCATGACGAACTGCTCCGGTTCCCGAAATTGGATGCGAAGGCTGTATAAAGCCCAGGGCGTCTGAAAAGGCCGCTTAGCGGCCCCAAAGACGCGCAGAAGTGACAGGCTTCCATGCAACCTTGAGCACCATCAAGCGAGCGCGCGATCCCGACGTCGGGAGGACGAACGGATCGCCGCCCGTAATGCCGATACGACCTGTTCCTGATCGTCCTCGGTCATCGTCGGGAACAGCGGAAGCAGCAGGCATTCATCTCGGGCGCGAATCGACTGGGGCAGCGCACACGGTGCGCATCGATCCGCATAGGCCGCCTCGAGGTGTGCGCACATCACCCCCCGCCGCGTCGCAACACCCGCGTCAAGCATGTTCTGCATCACGCTGGCCTGATCCACATGACGCGGCAGGCGGACACAGAAGCTTTGCCAGTTGGACCGGGCCCAGGCCGGTTCCACGGGAGGAAGAACGCCAGCAAGCTCGGCAAGCCTTCGCCGATAAGCCTCGCTCAGCGAGCGGCGCCGATCGACAATATCCGACAGCCGCTCAAGCTGCCGGCGGCCAATAGCAGCCTGCACGTCTGTCAGCCGGTAATTGAATCCAGTCACCGGATACTCTTCGAAAATGACCGTGCTGGCTCCGTCCCGCGCCGTGTCGGACACGCTCATCCCATGCTGCCGCCACAGCCGGAACATGCGATCCCACTCCGGGTTGGCGGTCGTCAGCATCCCACCATCACCGGTGGTGATGACTTTGCGCGGGTGGAAGGAAAAGCAGGCCACATCGCCGTGCGGCCTGCCGATGCGCTGCCACTGTCCGGGCGCGACCTCGATCTCTGAGCCGATCGCACAGGCGGCATCCTCGACGACGGGAAGAGAGTGGGCCCGGGCGACCTCCAGAATTCGGGTGAGGTCGCACGGCATGCCCAACTGGTGAACGCAGAGAATGGCCCGCGTCCGGCGGTTAATCGCCGCTTCGATCAGCTCGGGGTCGATATTGAACGTCTCCGCTTCGATGTCGATGAACACCGGAGTGGCGCCGCAGCAGAGGATGCTGTTGGCCGTGGCGATAAAGGAGTGGCTGACGGTGATCACCTCGTCGCCGGCGCCGACGCCGACGGCGAGCAGCGCCAGATGCAACGCGGCCGTACAATTGGCGACCGCGCATGCATGTGCTGCCCCCACCGCCCCGGCGAACTCCCGTTCGAACGCCGCCACCTGCGGACCCTGGGTGAGCCAGCCGGACAGAACGACGGCTCGCGCCGCCTCCGCTTCCGCGTCACCCACCAGCGGCCGGGTGATGGGAATCACGCCGGGACC